>JANNPM010000122.1:0-19181 GCA_031400145.1 Chryseolinea sp.
TATTCAGCGAACCCACGCGGTTCAAAGGCAATCTTACCACCCGCGCCTGTTCCGCAAGTGCCTGCAAAATCGACTGGCGTATCCACCACACCGCATACGAAATAAATTTAAAGCCACGTGTTTCATCAAATCGCATTGCGGCCTTGATCAATCCCACATTTCCCTCATTGATCAGATCGCCGAGTGACAAGCCGTTATTTTGATACTGTTTTGCCACAGACACAACAAATCGAAGATTTGCTTTGGTCATCTTTTCCAATGCAATCTGATCTCCTTCTCTGATCCTTTTCGCCAACTCAACTTCAATCTCAGCAGTAATCAAATCTACCTTACCAATCTCCTGTAAGTACTTATCCAGGGATTGAGTTTCCCTGTTGGTGATCTGCTTAGTGATTTTTAGCTGTCTCATGGATTTGATGAATAAAGTCGGTCGGGTATTCGGGTCTAAACGGGCTTAACCCCCAATTGTTTCAATAGCCTGGCGTGACTCCCCAGGGCACCCGCGAATGTGCGGGCACTTCGGTAGGGCAGACCAAACTCAGTTGCAGTTTCTTTGACAATGCCTGCGATCTTCCGGTAATGCACGTGACAGATGTTGGGAAAAAGATGATGCTCGATCTGGAAGTTCAATCCGCCGACGTACCATGAAAACCATCTGCTTTTATTTCCGAAGTTAGTGGTGGTCAGCAGCTGATGGATAGCCCAGTTATTTTTTAAGGCATGGTTCTCGTCTGGTAAAGGGAATTCAGTTCCTTCAATGACATGGGCAGGTTGAAAAATAATGGCGAGCATAAATCCTGCGATGTATTGCATGATCACTATACCTAACAACACCTGCCACCAGGCCAGGGCAGTAAAAATCACAGGGATAACGAAGATATATGTCACATAAATCATTTTTGACACCAGAAGTATGATCCATTCTTTTTGAATGTTAGCATTGTTCTTTTTGGCAAGGCCAGTCTTGTGATACCTGCCTATGCGATAGAAGTCCTTATACGTTAGCCAAACAAGTGTCATCAAACCATACAATAGCCAGGCATAGATAAATTGATACCGGTGTATACTCTTCCACTCGGAGTGGGGAGACAGTCTAAGCACACCGCGGGGGCTGATATCCTCGTCTTCTTCATGAATGTTGGTAAAGGTGTGATGAAGCACGTTATGCTGCATCTTCCAGTTAAAGGCATTTGCACCAATAAGGTTAATTGAATATCCAATCAGAATATTCACCCATTTCTTTGGAGAATATGCGCCATGATTTGCGTCGTGCATGACACTTAATCCAATACCGGCGAGTCCCAGGCTCATAACGATTACAAGAAAGATAATCAATGGCCAGGACGTGACTGTGCTGGTAACGACCAAGACGTAAGGAACAAAGTACGCCGCAAACATGCAGATCGTCTTGATAACCATTTCGCTATTTGCATGGCGGTTAGTGCCAGTTTTTTTGAAATAATCGTTAACCCTCTTGTTCAGGGTCGTTGTGAAGTCACGGTTAGTGACGGCGAACGTGATCGATTTGGATTTTGTCATGAATGCGGAATTGTGGCTTTGATGAATAAGATGGCCGGCAAATGATAACGGAAACAGGCTGTGCGCCCATGTACAGCGTGGCCTATATAATTGATAACGCTGATTTTTTTTGGTAAACAAGTTTAAGGTTCCAAAGTACTCACGCCAACCTCGCATTGGCTAATTTAACGACGCCAGGCCAACCCTATTTGAAACAAAAATCTTTTTCAGGAGCCCAGATACCAGATTTCAATTTGAAAAAATCAAGGAAGCACTGTCGATTACCAGAGCGGAGCCTTCCCAGAGGATTAAAAAGATTGAAAGACTAAAGATACGAAAAATTCCCCACTTTGGAGTTAAAAATCAGTTGAGGGCTTCCGGAGCTAAACGGAGCCGCCTTTAAGGCGTTTTAGTAAATGAGTACTGGGGAGTCAGACTGCACGGAAATCTCAAAGAAATGACGATAAAATCCACACGTCACGGTACCGGAATTTGCTGTAAGAGAAAGGATAAAGTAGTTTTAAGCACATTCCATATTAAATCAAGATGCCTGCGGGTGGCACAAAGTTTACCTATAGTTCAGCTATGCCTGTATCAACACAAATAATCTGGCTTTTCGTTTTGGCCCTGCCAATTGCATGCGTGGCATGGACTGTAACGCACGAAGAGGTCTTTAGGGAGCCTCGTGAATTCTGTGAAAAATGGAGTAAAGCCGGGAAGACTGTGATCAAAAGAAAGTTCTTTTATCTCTTTACCTGTGAATACTGCTTTAGTCACTATGTGACCATCTTCTTCGTCATCCTCACCGAATACAAGCTGTTGATGGATGGCTGGCGCGGATATTTAATCGGAGGGTTAGCTTTGGTATGGATTGCAAATTTTTACATGAGCTTATTTGCGTTGATCCGCATAGACCTAAAGCGGGAACGCACCGAGATTGAGGTGTTGCAGGAAAATGCAGAAAAAAATATCCCGGCTGGCGAACCGCAAAGTAAAGAATGGCCGGCTAAGTTGATTTCAAATCGAAAGTCAACTAACGCGCCAAAGGATACGACGTCAGACGCCGAAGTAGAAATACTGCACTAATGTTTGGTAGTAATTGTGTTGGAGGAAATTTATCCATAAAGTTGAATCAAGACTGCGTGCCGCAGACCATATGAGTTGCTAAAAGTAAAGTGGTGCCGCCAGTAATGGAATGTGGGAGGCAAAAAATTTAACCGATTGTGTCACTTGAGGTATTTCACCGCTTTTTTAAAACTCATGATGTTTGAGGTGATGCCTGCACTAAGTTGGGTAAGGGAACCGTTTAGGAAATAAATATTGTAATAGTCCTGTCCCTGGTAGAAGCGCAGAAAGAAGGCGAGTTCATCAACCCATTTGGGATAATACTTATAAGTAACATCGAGAACAAAACGTTTGGAAACATCAACCTTGCTCGCGCCATCCATCTTTCCGAAGATCCACCCGCTTTTGATCTCTATGCTGGATTGTTGGAGCCAACGGTTGACGAGATCGTTCTTCAGTTTGCGCATCGGCCCCACCAATCCCACTTTGCCGTACACTCTGTAATATCCATATTGGTCATCTAGCTCTTCGATTGACCATTTCGGCGGATGAATTTCCGCCCATGCCTTAATTTCGCGAATGGAAAAGTAGTTGCGGTCCAGCCTCTCAAGCTTATAGGACGAAACACCGAATTCAAGAAAGTTCGTCGCGAAATTTCCATCTTCAAGATTTCCAATACGTGTTGAGTCCGGAGAGTAGAACGTTCCGTCCTGCCCGTTCGAATGGTGTGCAACCGATACAAACCAAACCGCGTTGTTATAGAATATCTTTTTTAAAAAACTGTCCGGCCAGAACGCAAAGTCTTTGTAAACGGTAACGTATACTTTATAACTTGGATTTCGCACGGGAAGCGATCGCTTGTCTAGCATTCTGATCGAGAATTGCGGATTCAGCATCACGGCCCAGCGCCGTTCCTTACCCGTAAAAAAGTAACTCGGTGAGAGCCTGCCTTCAAAGATCAGGGGCTCAAGGTTACCGACACCGTTCGCAAACGTTATGTAACTTTGATCTAAGTTTGCATTTACCAGCGTTAGAAATTTTTGGACTTCAAGGGACGACTCTGTTGTATCCGCATCCTGGGCAGAGAGCAGGTTTGTAGTCATCAAAAAGGCCGCAATCAGTTTCACGCTGTTCATAAATATTGGCCGCAGACATAAGTCGTGATCAATAGTAATTTCCTCGATGCCAGTTAAAAAAAAACAGACAACCGGTCTGGCGCAAATGTAATAAGAGGATATTCAGCATGCGTGCGAACTGAGAAAATTTTTACGAAACGCGAAAATGTGCGTTGGCCGTGGACACGGCGTAAATGTCCACGTTACCCTAAGAGAGTTGGTTCAGGATTCGTCTTTCGTCGTCCGGATCAGGCTGATGCCTGACAGGAGAAATATTAAACCGAGAACACCATAAATAATAAGTGCTCTGACGTCCCTATTTCCACCATTGTTATTAACAAACAGGATAGCACCATAGACAAGTCCGACAATTCCCAGGAGGGTCAGCGTCGCGCCGAAAATTCTTTTAATGTTCATATTGATGATATAGTGATATATAGAACCTGAGTAAGCAATTTACATTTATTTTCAATTATCTTTTGCATGGGCGTTGCTGAATGTATTGTATGGCGGTAGCAAGCGTCAAAAGAATTCTAATCAGGGTCCCGTCCTCCGTCCCGGATTCACTTAAATATCTGGAGGTCGTTGCCATCAAAGGATGCAAAAACGACACCAGGATGAGAGTGGATGTGAAACATATTGCCCGCGCTATCAAGAACGATCGCTCCGGCAAATCCCTCGATTGACAACAGTTCAGAAAAGGTTTTTTCACAGGCCGCCTGTACGGATAGCCCATCAGTTACACGCGTGACAATTTTCACAGCCAGCGCGCCGCTGACGATGTCCTCGCCCACGCCGGTACAGGACACTGCGCAAAACTTGTTCGCAAAATTGCCTGCGATAGTGGCAGAATCCGATACCCTTCCCGGCCGCTCAAATCCTTTGCCGCCCGTTGATGTAGCAACGGCAAGTTTACCCTCATTGTCGAGCGCAACGCAGCCAACTGTACCGAGGCGGGCACTTTTGCGCCGTGATTCGTGCTCCCTTCGGCGATGATCGGTTTCCGTATTAAAGAATCCGAAGCCTTTTTCTCTGGCAAAGTTTAATGCGCCCTCTGCCGCGAGCACACAGTCAGTTTCCGCTAAAAGTGCTTCAGCAACTTTAACTGGATTCTTTACATCTTCTATATTGATGACTCCGGAAAACTTCAGGCTGCTGCCATCCATTATGGCTGCGCTCATCCGGATTTTTCCGTCGCGTTGAATTTGCGAACCAATGCCGGCATTAAAAAGATCGCAGTCTTCGAGGAGGGCTACCGCGTAAGCTACAGTTTGAAGAGCAGTATGATTGCTGAGGTAACTAAATGAAGTTCTTGTGATATGCGCCAAAGCATTTTGTTTGGCTTTTTTTATTGTGTCGGTAGTATCAGCTTCGCTGAAAAAGCCGCCATGAAGTATGATCCTCGGGTCTGCCATTAATCGGTTTGCATTTTTTTCAACAAAAGACTTTTTTCAAGTCTGTGAACCGTCAGCTTATGATCATCCAGGTCGTAGAGGCTGCCTTTTGCCATGACATGAACCACAAGGTGATCTATTGAGATAGGCTCACCCAGTTCAATCTCCGTAAGGTTTGTGTCATTAATGAAGCGCCCATCGACCAGAATTACGAGCCCCGACCCTATTGCTTCCATCTTGGCTCCTCCTATGATCAGTAAGCCCGTGTCTTCCCCTAAGCCAACACCCAACACCATGGGATTACCCACTACAGCCTGAAACAGCCGGCCTATTCTTCCACGGTGAACGAAATGAGTATCAATGATGACATTGTTGATAAGGCCCAGTCCGCTCGTAATCTTCACCTCGCCCTTCAACATCGCTTCAGTTGCTGAACCTTGGTAGATCATATGGTTGGAGCATGCCGCTGCGCCCGCGGATGTTCCGGCTATCACAACGGGTTCGCTACTGTATTTTTGAAGGATCTTTCTGTGAAACGCCGTGCCACCCAAAATTGAGGTAAGCCGCAGTTGATCACCACCGGTAAATACAACGATGTCAGCTCGTCCGATCCGCGCTATGGTTTCGGCTGCATTCGCTTCTTCACGGCTCTTTATCCCCAGTACGCCAACATTTAACGCGCCGAGGTATGTAAAAGCCTTCATGTACTCATTCCCGACTTCTTCCGGTATCTGCGAAGCCGTAGTGATCACTTCGATGCGTGAGTTGATGGCGAACTCCGATTCTGTTATTATCCGCCTGAGGATGCCCCGTTCAAAAAAATTGAAGTTTTTTTCGATTTCCTGTTCGTCATTCTTTTCGGTAAAGCTGCCTTTATCCACTGCGCCACCGATTACGATGAGTTTACCTCGACGTTCCATGGTGTAATGTTAACGGTTTCAGTTCTATAAACAATTCACTTCCGTTTGAATTCAACAATACTTTGCTTATCCTTAGAAGTTTACGACCTAGGCTGATCGCAAAAAGCACTGATGAAAATACTTAAAATCCAGGCCTTACGAGGACCAAACATCTGGAGTGTTAACCGACGAAAGCTCATTCAGATGAGATTGGATATTGAAGAGCTTGAAGGTCGCCCCACAAATGAAATTGACGGCTTCGGGAAAAGACTCGAAGCAATGTTCCCTACCATGTATGAACACCGGTGTTCGGAAGACCGGCCGGGAGGATTCTTTTTCCGAATAGAGAAAGGGACGTGGATGGGACACGTCATCGAACACATAGCCCTGGAGATACAAACGCTCGCAGGCATGGAAACGGGGTTCGGACGTACACGCGAGACAAGAACACGTGGTATATACAATGTAGTATTCAGCTATACGGAAGAAGCGGTAGGTATGTATGCGGCGGAGGCTTCCGTACACATCGCGCAGGCACTGGTTGATGGTACTCCGTACGACGTGGCGGCCGACATCAGAAAGATGCGGGAGATAAGAGAAGAGGATCGCCTTGGACCTAGCACAGGATCATTGATTGACGAAGCTGTGGCACGCGATATTCCGTGGATGAGATTGGGATCGAACTCGCTCATACAACTGGGGTATGGGGTAAACCAGGTGCGTTTTCAGGCCACCATCACACAAAATACCAGCCACATCGCTGTCGATATTGCAAGCAATAAGGCACAGACTAAGCGCTTGCTGGCGATGGGTGCAATACCGGTTGCACAAGGCGATATCTGTTCATGCGAGGAGGAACTTCGGCGTACGATCGATAGCATCGGTTATCCTATAGTGATCAAACCGCTCGATGGAAATCATGGCAAGGGCGCGTCTATTAATGTGAGCACGTGGAAGAAGGCAGTTGAAGGTCTTACCTACGCGCAAACATACTCGCGCCGTGTCATTGTCGAGCGTTTCATTACAGGCCATGATTATCGGATACTGGTAATCAACAACCAGGTTGTTGCTGCCGCGCTGCGGGTACCCGCCCGCGTTATTGGTGACGGTGTGCTGACTATTCAACAACTCATCGATAACGAAAATAAGGACCCCAGAAGAGGATATGGTCATGAAAACGTGCTCACGGAAATTACAGTAGACAGGGATACAACTGACCTGCTCACCTCAAAGCAGTATACATTGGAGACGGTGCCATCAAAAGATGAAATTGTTTACCTGAAGTCAACTGCGAACCTAAGTACGGGTGGTACGTCTGTTGATGTTACAGACATGAAGCATCCAGAAAACATCTTTGTGGCGGAACGCATTGCTCACATTATCGGCCTGGATATTTGTGGCATTGATATCATGGCACCCAACCTTACACAACCGCTGAAAGAAAATGGTGGTGTCGTTCTTGAGGTAAATGCTGCGCCGGGTTTTCGCATGCACCTGGCTCCGTCGGTCGGATTGCCCAGGAATGTTGCTGCTCCCGTGATCGATATGCTTTATCCTCCCGGTAAACCTTCCAGAATACCGATAATAGCAGTTACCGGTACAAACGGTAAAACAACAACAACCCGGCTACTTGCCCACATCATTAAAAATGTTGGGCACTGCGTGGGGTACACCACCTCAGACGGGATTTATGTTCATAATCATCTGTTGGAAAAGGGTGACACAACTGGACCTCTAAGCGCAGAATTTATCTTGAAAGATCCAACGGTAGATTTTGCGGTTCTCGAAACGGCCAGGGGAGGGATACTGCGTGCAGGTCTTGGATTCAACCAATGCGACATAGGCATCCTTACAAATATTACGGAGGACCACCTGGGCCTGAGCGATATCGACACGCTGGATGATCTGGCACGCGTAAAGTCGGTGGTGGTGCGGAGCGTTAAAAAGGATGGCTGGGCTGTGCTCAATGCAGAAGATGAGCGTTGCGTCGGCCTAGCACGGGGATTGGACTGCAAGGTTGCCTACTTCAGCATGCGTGAGGACCACCCGGTCATCGTACAACATTGTAAAGCCGGCGGTATCGCAGCAATATATGAAAGCGGTTATGTGACAATTAAGAAGGGCGATTGGAAAATAAGAATTGAGAAGGTCACTACAATACCATTGACATTTGGCGGCAAGGCAAAATTTATGATTGCGAATATACTGGCCGCATCACTTGCGGCGTACCTGTATGGATTTAAGACTGAAGGAATAAAGCTTTCATTGGAGACCTTTATTCCTTCTCCGGCACTCACGCCTGGTCGTCTGAATATCTTCAATTTTAAGAATTTCACGGTGATGATCGATTTTGCGCATAATCCGGCCGGATATATGGCCATCGAACAGTTCCTCAGCACAATCAATTCACCGAAGAAAATCGGTATCATTTCGGGCGTAGGTGACCGCCGGGACCAGGATATTATCGAAGTCGGCAGGCTTGGCGCAAGGATGTTCGATCACATCATCATCAGGCAGGAAAAGCATTTAAGAGGCAGGCTCGAGGAAAACATTATTGAGCTTATTGTGCAGGGTATAAAATCAGTGGACAGAAAATTTACGTATGAAGTGATACCAAAGGAAGTTGAGGCCATCAAGCACGCGATCTCCATCGCGGAACCTGGTACATTTATTACGGCCTTGAGCGATGTAGTAACAAATGCAATTGACATAGTCCAGGAGTATTTGGATAAGGAATCCGGTATGATTGACTGATACAGTGATATGGGCCCAAGCCGGCCTTTTAACTATTTTGTGGTTGCGAGAAAGTTTCTAATTTCAAAAAACTTGCGACAAAAACTTCCTGACTGTTACCAAATGAAATTAACCGCACGACAACTGGGAGAGATTCTTACCCACGCACGTTCAAATCAATGGCAAGAGCCAAACCAACCACATCTAAACCGTAAATTTAATGAAAAAGATCAGCATTGCTTGGGCAGAAGATAATCACCTGTTTATGTCGACGGTCTTTGAACTTATGCGTGAACACGTAAATCCAATACTTGATGTCCGCACATCACAATAAGTTCAAAATAAAAATTGACTTAACAAAACAAGAATGCAACCTAATTCGGTTACTTTAGAAGGGTAAAACAAGCAAAGAAATTGCCGTTGATCTGGGCCTAACCGTAAGCACTATAAGAACTTATAGGGAAAGGCTATTGAAGAAAACGAGGACCAAAAATGTGGCTGAACTCTTAAATGTTTGCTATGTACAATAAATAAATCATAATGTCACGGTAGTCGCAGTACAACTGTTGGCCCATCTTACAGTTGGACTAACAATTACCCTGATGGTACCAGGTTGCCTGAAAGCGTTTTTCTGAAGTGGAGTTCTCTTAAAACAATAAATCAAATTGATATCTATACAAGCTCCGGCTACGCATTGCGGAATTATACGGTTCAATTCCGTTCAACTACAACAGCCTCCTGGATTACGCTGTTTAGTATAACCAACAATACTTCGGTGTACAGAAGTCACACCTTTGCTGATGTTAGTTTGCTGGAGATTCAAATTATTTGACGCTGATTATTCCTGGCTGGGGATAGGCGGAATGCGTGTAAAAGCAGTAACAAAGTCCTACAAAAAGAAAAATGGGCATTGGAAAAAGCGTAGTTATACAATAGGTGCAGTGGTATACGGAAACGTATTTCTTGCCATTGACTGCTCCACAAGTACGTGGATCGAAAGTCCACAGGAAGAGGATAAGACAAAAAAAATAACCGCCAAGGCATACTACTCCCTTGAGGCAAGGGTTAAAAATGGATCGGTAATGGCTAACCATTACCATGAAAAAGTTGGGACTTATACTATGACGCTGACTTGGTAACATACAACCATACATCAATTCAATTTTAATAAGGCAACACCAATGCAAATGGCATTGGTGTTTTCCATTTCCTATGAAAATAAATAAGCTTGTTATTACTGTTTTATTACTAATTGGCATTAACACACAGACTTGGAGTCAGGATGGTACATATCTAGGGGTGACCGGTTGTATTACGAATGACCTCTATGTCATTAAAGACAATTCCAATTACCTTAAAAGTGTTCCATTAGTGAGTGGTGCTTTTGGAGTAATAATAAGGCAAGAGTTAATTAAAAACTCATTTTTAGAGACAGGTTTTAATAAAAAAACTTATTGGCAGGGGTTTGCATTTAGGGGCTCGGTTAGTTACAGTACAAGTACCGCTTTTGCTGCCTGGATTATACCAGTGCGTTTTGGGTATAGGATTAGACTAATAAAGAAACTATTTGCTGTGCCAGTTATGGGGTTATCTTTGGGAATTAATGAAGAATATAGCAATTCAGGCCAAGGACACGGCACATTAAGTTTTGGTCAAACCACAATAGAATACAACCACACTGACAATAACGGCTCTAGTAATATTTTCATATTATTAAATCCTATGGTGAATCTGGAATTAGATATAAAATCCGTTCAATTGGGTATCTATGTAGAACGAAGTTACGGACTCAATACAACCAATCAATTGGACATTACCTACACTGTTAATGGTTCGCAACCCATAAAAGCAACCTCAACCAGCAAGGGTCAGTATTGGTGCTATGGTTCTAGTACTAAATATAAACTGAGTAATCTTTGGAAAAAGAAATAAAACAGATTTTAAGAAATATTTACGCAACGGGTTTTCTTTGGAGTTTCTTTCTGCTTACTCCAATATGTTCTCATGCTCAGAATTTTTTTGGGATTTCGGTAAATAGCGGAAACAGCCTGAAGTATTCACCTGGTTCAAGTGGTTTAAAAGAAGCATTAACCGTCTCTGGTTCCTTGTCTTACATTAGGCAACAACGGATTAGTTCACAATTAGGAATTCAATTCCAGGGAGGGCTAGGTGTAATGGGTTTTAATTTAAAAGTGGTAACTAATGACACAATTTCAACATCTGGAACAGAGTTGATCTCACCTTTTATTGAATACATTACTTTTTATGCCCATGCAGGTATGTTGTTTACTAAGAATTTTTCAATTGCCAATAGACATTTTTTTTGGGGGTTAGGTGGTGGCGCAACTTACTACTATTGCCGATTCCCCACGTTGGAATATGGCGTTGACATTATTAAGGATGATAACTCAGAGTGGAATATTTTTACTTCTTATATGCAACGGTCATCGAAAGAAATATTTGGATTTGCTACATCTCAAATAGGCCTAAATCTCACTAAGCAGCTAATCGTTAGTTTATCATATAAACATCACTTTTCTCCAATTTACAAGGGATCTTATGAGTTTTATCATGTGGTAAATCCTTCAAAAGGAAACCTATATCTGTACCAACGAGAAGTGAACCTTGGAATTTTTTGGAAATTAGCCCGGAATTAAAGTCAAGTAAAACAAAAGAGCTACCTAATTTCAACCTAATGTGTTATGTACTTAATATTCTATTGTAAATGAACTAATTATGGTAAGTGGTGTTTTAAAATATAAGCTTTCATCTGTGCTAAGCATAAAAAGGAATAGCGAGGAGCAGGTGGTGATGTAGTCAGACCGGACCAAAAGCGCTAACTGCAAGAAAAAAGCAAATGATTAGTAGTTAATGCAGGGATTGTTTGAGCAAGAATGCCTGGATTTGCAGCGCACATCGAATGACGTACCGGCAATCAAGTGTTGTAATATTTAGGTAAGAAATAGTGAACGAACGGATATTTAAGTGTATATTTGTGTTTTACAGTCAAATATAAAAATCAATCTTCTTAATCTTACTTATTCCACAGACGGCCTGCCGCTCTGAGTGTTATCTTTTTTGGATATTATCAACTAAAACTATAGTTCATGCGACAACTTAAGATCAGTAAACAAATTACCAACCGCGAAAGTCAATCTCTGGACAAGTACTTACAAGAAATTGGAAAGGTAGATTTGATTACTGCCGAGGTTGAAGTTGAACTGGCTAAGAGAATAAGAGAAGGAGATCAGGTTGCACTTGAAAAGCTGACGAAAGCTAATCTGCGTTTTGTTGTGTCCGTGGCGAAACAGTATCAGAATAATGGCCTTACCCTGGGTGATCTTATCAATGAGGGCAACCTGGGTCTTATCAAGGCTGCGAAGAGATTTGATGAAAAGCGCGGTTTTAAATTTATATCTTACGCTGTGTGGTGGATTCGTCAATCAATTATGCAAGCACTTGCGGAACAATCACGGATCGTGAGACTTCCCTTGAATCGCGTGGGTTCATTAAACAAAATATCAAAAACTTTCTCAGAGCTGGAGCAACGGTTTCAAAGAGAACCATCGACCGAAGAAGTAGCTGAAGTAATAGGCGTAACAAATCAGGAAGTGCTGGATAACCTTAAAGTGTCTGGACGCCACGTTTCGGTAGATGCTCCGTTTGCGCAAGGGGAAGAAAATAGTTTGCTAAGCGTTCTTTCGGATGCAAATGAGTCTAAACCTGATTCAGGGTTAATGGCTGATTCGCTTACGCTCGAGGTTCAACGCGCGCTTTCGACGTTAACCATAAGGGAAGCGCAAGTGCTGGATCTGTATTTTGGGCTGAACAATCATGAAGCCATGACACTGGAGGAGATCGGAGAAAAATTCCATCTCACCAGGGAACGGGTAAGGCAAATAAAGGAAAAGGCTACGCGTCGTTTAAGGCACATGACAAGAAGCAGAACGCTTAAATCATATCTTGGTCAATAAAAATACCTGAATTATAGGAGGAGAGTAAAAGTTTACTACCTTTGCAGAGCATTTAGGTATATTGCCCTTCGAAAGGTTATCATCCAGTTGTTTAGCCTTCCTTAATAAGATAATTTTCTTTTTCTGTCCCAAGACAATCACGAATTTTATTGCAATCGAATGGCACGAAGCTATTGAACACTAAAGAGTTTTTTTTAATTTAATAAATAATACAATGCAAGGAACAGTAAAGTTTTTTAATGAGACCAAAGGTTTTGGATTCATTACGCCGTCAAATTCTGGCACAGACATTTTTGTACACACTTCAGGCCTCGTAGATGAGATCCGTGAAAACGATCAAGTTGAATACGATGAAGAAAGAGGTAAAAAAGGGATGAATGCCGTGAATGTTAAAGTTATAAACTAAGAGTTTTTTATAACATTTTTAGAAAGACCGCCCCACACAAGGCGGTCTTTTTGGTTACTACCGAATATCTCGTAGCGTACTGGACTTAGTACAGATCGATATCGATCAACCTTACGGAGTGAAAGATGGAAAGTTTAAGAAACTCACACTTTCTCCTTAATTATCAGGGCTGACGGTATATCTGCCAGCCAAAGGCTCTTTGTCTCAATCAATTTTGTCCAGCTCTTCAGGCTTACAAGCATTAAATTGTACTGCTGAAGAAAGGATCTTTCGATCGTTCTGTCGGTTTCTAAGGCAATATGGTTCGGTGCACTTTGTTCGATAGACCTGATCTTCTCCTTGAGTTCCGAATTATTTCTTACAACGCCCGCCACGTCCAGAACAGTCACCTGCGCTTCTGCATTGTGAATAAGTTTTTGAGCATAGGTAATCAAGAATGCGTCTGCTATATCAAAGATGGGAATGAAGACATGTTCAATTTCTGAAAGCTGCTTGTCGATTAATATACCTACCGACGCTTCTGACTTTGCCAGTATCTGGCGCGTACGTTCGTCAAACGGCGACGTTTTGAACAGGCTGTCTTTTCGCGTAACCGTTTTTAGCAGATTTTCGGGATTAATGATGCGCGTGGTAAAGCCCAGCATCTTGCCCAGCATACTGCCCTCAAATATAGATTGTCCCACACCCATGAGGAGAAGATCATAGTCACCGGAGTTCGTAATTTCGGCGATGTCTGTAACAATGTCCGCCGACGATTTGAACAACGTCGAAATCTTTTGTTGCAACAATGCCGACTCTTCTATAACAGGTGCAAAACTTTCAGTTTCATATACTTCGGCGTTGTAATGCGTCAATTCAGTGGCAGGTGATAAGTGGAGAGCAGTTAATGCTGCATGACCATTCGATTTTTTCACAAGACTATGCGCGAGTCGGATCAACGCCCTTCCAGTTTCCGGGTTCCCAAATGAGATCAATACTTTGTATTTACTGATATTGTTAAGAACCGCTGACCCAACCCCCGGCTTCACCCGGAAAATCGTATCGATCAGATCGAGTGCAGGACTGGTCATAAACGTAGTTACCAGTGCCATAATGACGAGCATGGCAAATATCTGAGGGTTCAACACGCCCAGGTCATACCCGATGTTCAGCACCACCAGCTCTACCAGGCCGCGGGTATTCATCAAGGCGCCGATTGAAAGGCTGTCCTTCCAATTTTGTCCCACGAACTTTGCTGCGAGCGCACTGCCGAGAAACTTTCCTGTTACAGCCACCAGTATAATAATTCCCGTGATGCCCCACAGATGCAAATCATTCAGCAAGCCGATTTGGGTTCGAAGACCAGTGAATACAAAGAAGAGCGGGAGTAGGAGAACCATTGCGATGTCTTCCACCTTTTCGATGAAAATATTCCGGAACTTAATGTTCTCGGGCATGATTGCTCCAGCCATAAACGCTCCGAACAAGGCGTGAATGCCGATTACTTCTGTGACGTAAGCAGAAAGGATGAGGACAAGAAAGAAAATGGCTACAACCGGTTTGCTAAGATTCTCCCTCGAGGTATGCAGATCACCAACGCGTTTCAGGAATGGCCTGACTACCCTTATCATTATCATAACGTAACCGACGGCCAGCAAGATGGTGTAAATGGAGCTCACAAAGTTTCCGGCCTTAACGATAGCTATAACCATTGCCAATATGCACCATGCTGTTATGTCGTCTGCCGCCGCACAGGTGATTACAATTGTTCCCAGCTTTGTCTTATGTATCCCGCGTTCCTGAACGATCCGTGCCAGAACCGGGAAGGCCGTTATGCTCATGGCTATTCCTATAAATAGCGCGAACGACAAAAATTGCACTCCTTCGGGGGCGAACGACCGGTAAATAAAATATGCCAACGCCATGCCTAGCGCAAATGGAAATATGATGCTGGCGTGGCTGATTACAACCGCGTCGCGTGCCTGATTTCTCAATACCTTAAGGTCAAGTTCCATCCCTACCACAAACATGAAGATGATCAACCCTACCTGGCTGAGTATTTTCAGGTTGTTCAGCGAGCTGGCCGGAAAGAGAATAGCTGAGAACTCCGGAAAGTAAAATCCTATTAATGATGGTCCGAGCACAATTCCGGCAAGTACTTCCCCCACCACGGTAGGCTGTCCGATCTTGGTGCAAATCCAGCCGAATACGCGTGCGACAAAGATGATGGATACGATCTGCGCTAAAAGGAGCGAAAGCGGGGTTTCCAGGTTAAGGACTAGGGAATCGATGAATTCGGCCCACTGGCTTTTATCAGAGGCAGGCAGCGAAATGTCCCTGCCCTGCTCCAACTTTGCTCCAATCAATATGATCCAATACATGATGGCCGAGAAGCCGGCAACAATGGCCGCGTAAAAGGTGATATTTTTTACCTTACTCATTTCGTTACTGCGGGACTATAAACCCTGTGTCGTTTTTAATGTCCGGCAAAGTTGATGGGTAATTGATTGCAAAAAACCGCTTCGTGGAAAAGAGCGCTTGAAATGTAACGAAAGTGCTAAATGGTGTAACGAAACTATGATTTCAATCTGTTGACGAAATCATTCCGGTATATGTCACTCAGGGTAAGAACATGAAGTTCCCTGCTGTCCGAAAGCGAAACTGAAATTTCCTCGGCGGAAAACGTTTTCACCGTTTTCACCGCTATGACTTCCTTTTTATTGATTCGACAGAATGCAGCAGGAGGCAGCAATTGAAGCAGCTTTTCAAATGAAATGTTTTTCAATGTCAGGGTTGCTCCTTCGGTTAACGTTGCAAACTTGTCGCGGCTATCCACATCAGAAGACCTTACATACAATAACTGATTGAAAAAGATGATGGCCTTGCCCTTATCAGTGTTAAGTTGAATGAATGATTTTGCGATTGCGCCCTTTGATATCCTTTCGCGCGCTTTTTCAATGGCTTGCACCAATCGCTCTTTCTTCACTGGTTTCCTCACATAGTCTATAACATCTAGGTCATATGCCTCTGCAGCATACTCTTTGTAGGCAGTCGTAAAGATTATGGGCTTCCCCTCCAACATGCTGGCCACCTGCAACCCATTCATGCTGGGCATTTCGATATCCATAATGCATAAATCGAATTGGAGCTTAGGCAGCTCCGCGAGGAAATTGACAGGACTATTAAACGCCTTTACAACTTCGAGCATCGGCAAGCCTTCGCACAGCATCTTCAAGTACATGAGTCCCGGCAACTCATCATCGAGCAGCAAGCATCTTAGTCTTGTGTTCAATTAAATTGATTTTTAGATGAGCAATATATGCATCGCCCTCAACGAACCGTTCAAGTTTAAAATTGTCCTTGTAGATGATCTTTAACCGCTGATGCAGTGCTTGCACACCAATTCCACTGTTGGACTTTTTTATCGGGGGTTTTGCTGACACCTTATTGGAAACTGTGAGAAAAAATGTATTGTTCTTAAATTCGAAGACAATGGAAATAAAGGCGTCCTCGCGTTGAAGGTCTGCGTGTTTGAACGCATTCTCAATCAAATCAATTGAAATCAGGGGCGCGAGGAGTGGTTGATTGTAAAGAGGGTCCGCCTCATCAATTTTTGTTTTAACTTTCAATTCAAAAAGAGGGCTGACCTTTATTTTGTTGATCTCGATGAGGCTCAACGCAAAATCAATCTCCTCTTTTGGTGTTACATAACCGTTCCGGCTTTCATAAAGTATATAATCAAGAACATTCGCGAGCTTGTCCAATGCGAAATACGTCTGGTAAGCATGGGACTGTATAGAGTTGAGAATATTCTTGAAAAGGTGGGGATTCAGCTTTGATTCCAGGCTGCGAAGCTCTAACGTGTTGATCTGCGATTCAAGACCGTTAAAACGCTGGGAGAAATGTTTTTCACGGCCCTGTAATTGTCGCAGCTTAAAATAAAGGTATACCACAATGACGCTGATCAGGACGATACACAAGACAAGCGTTGCGATTATGGTTCCTGAACTAATGTTGATGTTCATAGCACTTCAAAAGTACCATTTTATTCAACGCGGCTCCATGCGTGAGACCAAATTGTAATGAAACGATGACTAACGATATTTCGGGGCAAGCCATTATGGTGCAGCGTTATAATTAATGTTTGTAATGATATTTTAATCGTTCTGCATCACCACGGATTTGCGTGATGCGTACCGCTATTCCTGATCCCGATAATTTAATCAATTCCGAACTTCCGGAGCGGAAGAGCCGGAAATTAGCTGGCATCATTTTCGTTATCCCGATACCCAGAATAGTAATTTCATGAGCGAATTAGAAAATATTTTCCAAGGCTATAGCGATCCTGAAAAGGTGGCCTACCTGGCGGCGATAGCGTCGGTTGCAACAGCTGACCGGTCTGCTACTCAGGATGAGGTAGATTTCTTGCGATCTTTTGCGAACGCTGTTAACCTTCCCAGAGGCCAGGATGAAGAGGTAATTAATGCCGCTATGGGCATAACGGGCGAAGAATTAAAAAAGGCGCTCGATGTTCTTCGAAATAGCAAACTGAAATTTTCTCTGATCGCGGACATCATCACTTTTGCCAAAGTAGATAAACACTATTCTGAAGAAGAGAAGGGCAGCATTAAGAAGATTGCCGACTACCTGCAGATTGATCAGAATCAGTTCTCACTTCTCGATCAGTTTGTGGATAAAGCTACTCAGACGCCGCCAGTAAATGAGGAATTACAGCGGCCAGGGATTCTTGAATCGCTCGGATTAAAAAATAAATTTGATAACGCCGGAATCAATAGCAGCACATTTGGCGGCGGCATTCTGGCGATGCTGGGACCGTTAGTGCTACAAAAAATATTAGGCGGCAGCCGCTCGGGCGGCTTCTTTGGACCGGGGCGCAGGTCATTGCCGTCCGGAGGATTCGGTGGGCTCGGATCGATATTCTCTATGTTGAACAGGGGAGGTGGATATGGAGGCATTGGAAGTATACTTTCAAAGATCTTAAAATAAATAAATATTGATCTCACAATTGGTTAGCAAACCTACACGGGTGGACGTGACTTTCACTAAAAGTCTTTTCACCAGCTCGAACGATCGTATTATTTTCTTCAAAGACCCGAACGACGTGTTCCACCGCTGCCACTTCCGCTTTCACGGCCGGCGCAAAAGTCGGCGGGGTTCTTGCAAATTCTTCTATCGCTTCTCCAGGGCCGGCGTATGCACAATAAACTCTATAATGTTCTGTCCAGATTTTCATTGAACCTGTCGTACGAAAACTCATTGACCACATACAGATAGATCAACAACGCACCGGCCAGGCTAACGGATAGTCCGCTGATATTAATGGCGCCAGAACCTTTACGTTTGTTCAATTTCCTACAGAAAAGAGTGAGATTGCTTCTGATCATAGCTTCGTTAGTTAAGGACGAATAGGAAGGACGTTGAATTGTCTTTATCGAAAGCGACCGGAATACATCTGAGACAAATAGTACTTTCGCAAATAGGTCTCCTTGAGAAACAATGCGGTTGTAGTAACCTTGTCGTTACCGCTCCCGTAAAGTTTTTGGTTCTCCCTGCTAATGTATGTGAAAATATCATAATTTGTGGTAATTGAATTTCAAAAGTTTAAACAGAAATAGACATCGTGCATCCACATCCAACGCTATGAAGGGAGTCGTTTTATTCCTATCCATCTTTCTCAGTAATACTGTATTCATCCGGGCGCAAGGAGTCAAGCAAAGCGATTCATCAAAATCGCCGGAGAAGATGATTTTTGTTACCGGGGGTAATTTCAGCAAACCATATATCAGTTATGTCGCAAGCCTGACCAAAAAGAACAATCCTAAAATTTGTTACTTACCGACTGCCACAGGTGATAGCCCGGCCGGTATCGTAAACTGGTACGCAACCTGCGAGGACCTGCCGGTCAGGCCATACGTCATGAAAGTTTTTATTAATTCAAATACGACCATCAAGTCATTCGAAGAAATAATCATGAACATGGATGCGATTGTTGTCGGTGGCGGTAACACATTAAACATGATCGCCCTCTGGAAGGTACACGGAGTCGACACGCTCCTGAGAAAGGCGTATGAAAAGGG
>JANNPM010000136.1:0-6518 GCA_031400145.1 Chryseolinea sp.
AATTTTTGAATCCTAAAATTATATCATTTCTTTGCCCAACAAAGTTGTGCACTTTGGTTGCCATTTTCTGTGCACTTTGGTTGCCGAATGTTGTGCACTCCTAATTGCCAAAAACTGTGCATTCCTGATTACCGATTACACAGCTATACAACCTCAAAATACCAGACTTGCCGGGTATTTATGACCCACATCTGAAATTAATTGTTTTTCTTTTTAACAACGTCCTCGGCATCCTTGGCCATTTGCAGGTGGTGTTCCAGGGTTGAGATTTTCCCTGCGGCCCATGACTTCAACTGTCCATCTTTACCGTTTTCTGCTTCTTTCTTAAATTTATCAATATCATCCTTGTGATCTTTAACCATAAATTCGATATAACTTTCGTCGAAGTCCTCCTTACTTTTCTCTACGAGGTCATCGTATTTCTTTTGTTTTTTATCACTTAAGGAAGTTGGAAGCGTTATATTTTTACTGCCAGCTAATGCCATTAACTCTTCGCTTGCCTTGCTATGATCCGTTATCATTTGCTGAGCAAATTGTTTCACCAAATCTGAAGTTCCCTTTTCCATTGCCAACCGGCCCAATTGCACTTCCAGCATACTTCCTTCAGCGGCCTCGACAGCAAATTCCGAGTCGTTTTCTAATGACGTGTTTTTGAATTTTCCTTCATTTTGATCTTCCGCGATTTCTTTACTATCACTATCGGAATTTTTAGGCTGGCATGCAGCAACTGAGAAGAGAATAACTAAAGCCATCATACTCCATAATATGTTCTGTTTTGTTTTCATGTTTAAATAAGTTTAAAGGTTAAAATTGAGTTTGATTAAAAATACAGGGCCGATGCGTCCCATGTTGTTTTTGGTTTGCCCCCTGAATGATCAGGCTCTTTGTCAGGAGTTTTATGGCTTCTTTCTCGCACATCCGAGCCGACGTTTTTTTTACGATCCGGTTTTTGTTGTTGTGTTTTTTTCGTGGTGATCATACGTCTGGTGTATTAGATTCAACTTTATTACTGCCAAGGCTTTAGAATAACTTTTACGCAGTTGTCCTCTTTGTTTTTAAAAATATCGTATGCATGGGATACTTCAGAAAGCGGAAGAACGTGCGTAAGAATATCGTTTAGAATAACTCGCCCATCTTCCACGACTTCGATAAGCTCGTCTATATATTTCTGAACAGGCGCTTGTCCGGACCGCATGGTTATTCCTTTATCAAAGATCCTGTGAATAGGAAAATTATCAGAAGGTGTTCCATAGACACCAACAACGGTTACTGTACCGTTTCTTCTTACCGCTTTGATACAGTTTTCTAAAACTTTTGTAGTTCCTTTTTCAAAATTAATTACAGCTTTCATCTTTTCGAGAAATGAACGCTCAGCTTCAAGACCGACTGCGTCTACACAGACATCAGCTCCACGCCCTTGTGTTAATTCACGGATAGCCTCAACCGGATCCAACTCATGTGAGTTAATAGTTTCAACGTTGTTTACTTGTCGGGCAAGTGCCAGTCTGTAGTCCAACGGGTCTACGGCAATTACTCGTCCAGCACCCTTCAACCAGGCTGCTTTTTGTGCCATCAGACCAACTGGTCCCGATCCAAAAATGGCTACTGTTTCTCCTCCTTTTAATTGGGCCCAGTCAATGGCAGACCATCCCGTGGGAAAAATATCTGTAAGAAAAAGGGCCTGTTCATCGGAGAGGCTATCTGAAATTTTGCGGGGACCGAAGTTTGCATAAGGGACTCGTACATACTGTGCCTGTCCTCCGTCATAACCTCCGTAGAGATCGGTGTAACCGAAAAGAGCTCCGCCTTTACCGTCCAAAATATTACCCTCCGGTCCATACTTTTCGGGATTACTGTTCTCACAGCTCGGAGATAAACCCATAGAACAAAAGAAACAATGGCCACATGCAATTGGAAAGGGTACCACCACGCGGTCTCCTTTTTGCAACCGTGTCACACCCTTTCCGGCATCTTCAACTATACCCATAAATTCATGTCCCATAACCATGTCTTTGATCTGGGGAATGAACCCGTCGTATATGTGGAGATCGGAACCACATATGGCGGTTGATGTTACTTTAATAATCACATCCTCTGAGTGTTCAATAGACGGGTCATTTACCGTCTCAAATTGGATGTCTCCTATCTTGTGGAATACTGCTGCTTTCATAGAATTTTAGTTTAGTAAATACAATACTTTAACTGTCAGTCAGTTTAATTTTATCGAGCCAATTACCCGGTTCCTGTTTCCATATGAGGTGCGTCGACAGGTTTCGATTCCGGAGAACCCTGTTGCCCGAGGAAGATTGAAAGGACAACAATCGACAATACAGCAACGAATTCACTTTGTCAGTTTTGAAATGATTCAAACCAGAACCTCGATTTTGTTCAGTACGCAGAAATATTTTCCGTTTGTTCATGCTTCATTATTTGCTCTTCGTGGAAATTTTTGAGACTTCCAATAGCATGAATTACAAAGCTTATCAGGAACAAGAGACAAAAAGCAATTGAGAGTGAATTTTTATAGATCGCTAAATAAATCCCCCCCGTTTTTACGGGTGATGGTGCGTCCGGTTTATCTGGATCGGGATCCCGGTCAACCTCCTCTAACTCATCCAAGGATTTCGACTCGCTTGATCCTTTCTGCCGCAGCCAGACCGTAAGCAGAACATAAAGACCCATTTGCAAAAATTCGCTCTCCCAATTTCCAAAAGTTGTTTGGAGAAAATGACCGGTTGAAAAGTAGTTGACAAGAGGTACTTCAGCGAGATTGTACTGCTTGCGTTCATCATTGTATTCGTGCCAGCCCGTAATACATTGCCCCACCATCGAAACAAAAAAGAGGGCTATCAGTACTAATGATAAACCGTTTTGGCAGAGAAATGACCTCTTGTTTTTCATTTACAATCGCTTTGCATGCAACATTGTCTTTCTTTATTACTTTAAATTTCTAATCTCTTCCTGAGTGAGCACGATGATGCGATCATCCTCCGTTAATGGATCACCACGCCCATCCTGATTACTTACTGCGATGTAGATCCTGCCGTCAGGACCCTCCACTACATTCCTTAACCGGCCAAATTGCTGATGGAGGTAGCGTTCAACGGTGTCAATTTTTGTTGGATCTTCAACATCAAACACCGCACGAAATAGGGCCTGACCTCTTAGGCCGGTAAATAACATTGATCCGCTCCATTCCCCCTGTGTGATAAAGGATGCGCCGGTAGGTGCCCATGTAGTTGTGTCACCACTTTCATACTTGGGAGTCTCGAGTCCGGCCTGCGTTTGCTTTCCACGAATTAATGGCCAGCCATAATTTTTAAGAGGACCAATCAGATTAATTTCATCGTGACAACATCCTTGCTCTTCTGAAGGTCCATGCTCGGTTGACCACAATTCCCCGGTCTGGGGATGGAATGCTAAACCTTGTGGATTCCGGTGTCCCATTGAATATATATAGGAGTTTGGGATTGGATTATCAGCGGGTATCGCGCCTTCATCGGTCATCCTTATTATCTTACCATTGAGGTTTGAAAGATCCTGAGCAAGCGGGGGATTGAAAACCTCACCAATCGCCCAGTATAACATTCCGTCAGGTCCAAATTCAAGAGGACCACTGTTGTGGACATAATTTCCTTCAATTCCATCCACGAGAACCTTGTCAAACAGTGGCTTCTTCGTGGCTGGATCTTCCCTGTATCTGACGAGTTTGTTTACGAGGTGTAAGGGCATTTTGCTTTTAGCATATGTGTAGCCAAAGTATACATATCCATTACTCGTAAATTCAGGATGAAGTGTAAGTCCTAATAGTCCGGATTCACCGATCTCAGCAACTACTGAATCCAGCGACAGCCTAACAGATGTTGTTCCATTCTGTACTACGCTAATGACTCCCGGCCTTTGCGTAAAGAAAATGCGGCCATCTGCAGCCAATGCCATTTCCCATGGCGTGTCCAGTCGTTGGGATATTTCTTCAACAGAGGCGTCTTCATTCTTGTCGTCATCAAACCATTCGTCGCATGCTGTCCAGATAAGAGTAGATAACAAGATTAGCGCTACTGCGGTTAGGGCTGGAATATTTAGCTTTCTCCTTTCCCTAGCCCTTTTCCCATTTGAATAATCCATAAGAACCGATTTATAGGTTCAGAAACTGTGGAAAATATTGTGCCGGTTTGAATATTTGATAATCATCATCCTTTTGAAGAACAAAATGTGTTGTATTTCCCCATCAATTGTCGAGGCAGGAATTTTTCTTCACAGATTGCCTGGAGGGGTAAAGTAAGTAATTAGCACTTCTCCTTGCCACACTTTTTCTTACCCCAAGTGGATCAATGATTTAAGGTACTTACTCGACGACGCTAAAAGAGATATAGTTTTTTCAACCGGAGACGCCCGGGATTGACAATATATTACGTGTTGTGTTGAACCGGAGGGTAAGGTAAGTAGAGATCCCTCACCTAAAGGTTTACCTAGGGGGATAAGTAGGCGGCGACCATCTGTCTAGAATACAACGGTGTCGAACCAGTATGTTCCGATTGAATACGCAATCCGGGTTTAGTTATTATATGTATGAATTAGCACCCAACTCATAGGCCTTTGCTATATCGTCTCGGGAGGTTGAAGAACTGAAAATGACAACTGGAATCGTTTTGAGGCTCTGGCTGGTTTTAATCAACCGAAGCGCATCCAATCCGTTCATCTTGGGCATGTTCAAGTCTAGTAACACAAGACTTGGTGTAATGGCACTGGAAAAACTTTCCTTTTTCTGTAGTAGTCCAAAAGTTCAATGCCATCTTTAACGAACACTAAGGAATGGGAAATCTCATTTTCCACAAGTGCTTCCTTGCATGAGTAATTGGTCGTCCATATCATCGTCGGCGATAACGATATGTGGGGGAGTCGCTGGCTTTGTCATAACGGATATTAGACTCTAAATATCTATAAATAAGAAATGCATGCCAAGACCGAAAAGGACTGGGTGAAGTCCAGTTTCTCACAGTGCCAAACAATATTTCAAAATCGCAATCCGACATTCGAACCGGATGATTTATACCGGTCCGATCGATAAGCGAAAGGAGCATTAAAAAGAAAATCCCCCACCCTACTGTCAGGATTAATAAAATGCTGCGTATGTATCATTTTGCGAATTTGAACACTCAATATGTTGCCAGACTGAATCGAGTAGGAAGGTAGCCATCATTTGGCTACCTGTCCTCTCACACCACCTTTAGATTTGAATCACTATTATATCTGATCCATTAGTTATAGTAGTGATTTTTCTTTTTTGCTTCTTTTTTCTTTTGTGAATTTGTGGATAACGTTAACACTGACTGTGGCGCATTAATCACACCACAAGGTTTTTGGCCTAAGTACAGATTTAATCCCCAGTCAGTTTTCTAAACAAGCATCAAATAGAAATTCAGGTTTACGGCCTATTATTAAGGTTTTGATTGTGTTTAGAATGTTAACGGATATACGCGTTTATGTACCAGAAATCAAATTACAATGAAAACGACTTATTTCCTCGGAATTGACATCTCAAAGAAAACCTTCAATTCAGCTCTAACAATTGACGGAAAAAATTTTCATGAAGCACAAGTAGGTAACACGGCAACTGAAATTCACTCTTTCTTCCAACACCTGAAAAAGCAGTTTGCGCTGGAACAGCTAATTGTTTGCCTTGAACATACCGGAATTTACTGCCTACCGCTTGTGAATTTCCTAGTAAAAAATCAAATCAAAGTTTGCCTTGAGTCAGCTTTGCAGATTAAGCAATCGCAAGGGATAACAAGAGGCAAAAGTGATGTGGTGGACGCAAAGCGTATTGCCATTTACTCATTCAAGAACAGGGAAGATCTTCATTTCTGGGTTCCGCAAAGAGCCTGTATACAGAGGCTTAAGGCCTTACTGGTACTCCGGGATCGAATGGTTAAGATGAAAACTCAGCTTCAAGTTCCCATAATTGAAGCTTCAGAATTTGTTGATCCATCGATTTTAAAGGAAAGCATTAAGACGTGCAAGAAGAGTATCCTCGCTCTAGGAACTGACATTGCATCAATCGAGAAAAAAATCGATGAGATTGTCAAAGAAGATGAACTGCTACACCAGAGGTATAAAATCACTACTTCTATTCCTGGAATTGGGAAAATTACTGCTTTAAATGTAATAATTTCCACCGGGGAGTTCTCAAGGATCAGCGACGCAAAGAAATTTGCCTGCTATGCAGGAATTGCGCCTTTTGAACATAGTTCTGGCACCTCAGTGCGAGGAAAGACAAGAGTATCAAAAATGGCTAACATGACGCTCAAGAAATTGTTACATCTCGCTGCTATGTCAGCAATCCAATATTGTGCAGAGTTGAAATCTTACTACGAAAGAAAAATTGAAGCAGGAAAAAATAAAATGAGCGTTATCAACGCTGTGCGTAACAAGTTGATAAGTCGCATTTTCTCGTGCATAAAATATAATCGACTGTATGAAAAAGATTATAAATATGGCTTGCATGAATCATAGAAATC
>JANNPM010000158.1:0-2977 GCA_031400145.1 Chryseolinea sp.
ACGCCAACGGCAACATGCTCTATGACAAGAACAAGGGAATAACAGCGAACATCACCTACAATTTTCTCAATCTGCCGGAGATCGTCACACGCGGCAACAACAGTGTTCGCTTCTTCTACGATGCAACAGGTAGAAAGCTCAGTCAGGTGACTATCTACGGAAGTAATACCAACTATGTGGACTATGTAGGCGACTTTATCTATAAGAACGATGTGCTGCAGTTCGTGAATCACGACGAGGGAAGGGTCGTGATGACGGAGGACGAACTGGTATACAGACATTCATGTGAGACGACGGAGGATATTACCTCCTACAGTGCGACGTTGGCCACCGCCGAGCCAAAGGGTGCAGGAAACGGAAGATACGTGCGCATAACCGCAAATGGAAACACCGTAATGAGTGGTGCCTTCCCTGTGGGGCCTGGTGTTCCGGTGACGGCAGGGGAGCGATACAGCATCCGGGCAAAAGGATATTCTACCGGCACCAGCACGGCGTACATCTTGATCAAGGGAAATGGTGGGGCGTTGAATTGGCCAGGCGCCGCTCTGGGCGACACAACCACCACGGAAACGTGGGTAGAACAGATAGTAACGATCGCGACAGATGTCGAATTCCTGGAAGCCGGAGTCACCTGGAATTCTGTGACGACTGGTGAAAAGATATTTCTCAGTGAGTTTGAAATTAAGAAGCTGAACACATTGACACCGGAATATCAGTATCACATGAAGGATCATCTTGGAAACGTCAGGTTTACGTTTACGACGAAGAATGATATTGATATGTATACGGCATCCCTGGAAAACACTTCAGAAGATTCGGAGGAGGCGACGTTCAGAAACTACAGCCGTGTGACCAATGACTTGTTCGACCATACGGACGCCGGTACCACCAAAGACAAAGCGCAGTTACTGCATGGCGGTAACAACTCGCAGGTGGGATTGGCCAAAACGTTGGCCGTGATGCCGGGCGATGTGATAGAGGCCGGCGTGTATGCAAAATACTATGGTTCCACCTCAGGCGATGGCAACCTGGACAACTTTGCAGCCGCGCTTCTTACTGCCTTTGGCTTGCCCTCGCCGGGGGCAGGAGAGGCGGGAACGGCATCGCGTGCTATACAGGATTTTGGACAATTGATCGCAGGTGGTGGGCGGACTCAGGATGCGGAATCACCCAAGGGGTTTGTTAACATCCTGATCTTCAACAGCGAATACGAACTCGTCGATGTGGCTTATCAACAGATCGATGAGGGATATGAGCAGCCGGTCGGTTCTGCGACGAAGGCACCTCATCAATTTTTAACAAAAAGCTTAACAATAAAAGAACCTGGTTTTGCCTACATTTATTTATCCAACGAAGGACCTGTGCGAAGAGACATTTATTTTGATGATCTGATCATTACGCACACGAAGTCAAAGGTTGTGCAGATGGATGATTACTTTGCCTTTGGATTAACTTTTAACTCCTACAATCGGGAGAACTCAGTTCCAAATAAGTTCAAATTCCAAGGGCAAGAACACATCGATGATCTTGATCTTGGATGGGACTCATTCAAGTGGAGAAATCATCAGCCTGAGATTGGCAGATTTTTCAATATTGATCCACTTGCTGATAAGTATGTCTATAACAGCCCTTATGCGTTTAGCGAAAACAAGGTTACTGTTCATGTCGAACTGGAAGGATTAGAAGCTTGGTCGATCAAAGACGAATGGGATGAAAGTGCCATAGGTAAGTATAATGCGTTTGTAAACCAGAAGGCAGATCAACTCAATGATGGTGGCATTAAGTGTACGTGTGAAGATTTTGCTCTTACAACTTTAGTGGACTACGCATCTCAGAATAATTTGCCTGTCGTTCTGTCGACTGGATCGGGTACATTTAACGCAAATTCCTCAGAATTTAAAGGAGTGGACGACTTTAAGACCGCAGTATTGAGTGCGACAGGTGCGCCGGACCTGCAAAAAAATCTAAATACAGTGAAGCAAGCCGAGGGTCCAGGTTCAATTGAAAATGCTGGACCAGGTGATATATTGTTAAAAAGGAACAGCGAGAATGTAGCGACGCACGTGCAGATGGTGGTTTCAAGTGATGACCAATTTGTGAAAATTAGGCAGGGTAACTCCGGAGTACTTAATAGTGTTCCAGGTAGCAGCTATATCGGGGGTAGCAAACCTGGATCAACGCTTTACACCGGAACTGAAATTCAATCTGGTTACTATAGTAAACAAGAAGGAAGTTACAAACGGATCGATGGTCCGAAGGGAATTGAAGCAAACGCAATAAGGCAATTCAATTTGGAAAGGAGACAGTGGAACTTTTCTAGCTTCAACATTAGACATACCATGAGATCCAAATAAGAAACTAAGAGAATGACTAAAGAACTAAGAGAATGACTAAAGCAACAATTTCTTTGGCTTTGAACACCATACTTCTTGCTGTCCCATTTTTCGTTTATTTTTCAATTCAAAATCAAGTAAATATTTATCTGATAAGGGAATTTATCGTCGACTATTTATTCTATATCCTACTCGTATTCACCTTAAACACATCTTTTTGTTTTTTTTCTTTTCGGGCGAGTAGGATGACCAAATATGTCTGCTTACTTGAGTGGATGGTAGGGATGATTGTCTATGTGAGCTTTTTTGATGTAATCAAGACTTATTAATAAGCACTATTTGGATGTGTTACATTTGTAAAGGCACAAGGATCATAGTGGAATATAGGTGCGTGAGATATCGCTCGCTTCACAAAATTAATAACGAGAGTGTAAAGCCCGGCGTGTTCGGGGCTTTTTGATTAAAGGGATTTTAGCTTGATATTTTTGAGCATGGGCTCGAGGGTCAAAAGAATGTGCTCACGTTCTTTGCCGCCAATGCTACGGAGCTCTTTAAAACGCTTGAGTTCATCTGCGGGTCGTGAGCAAATCCTGTCGTCATTCGCACGCAGGAGATAACCTATAGCCATCGAGCAGCCTTGCCAG
>JANNPM010000190.1:0-16560 GCA_031400145.1 Chryseolinea sp.
CATCATGCGTACCCATCATCCGGTACGCATGATGCCTGTAATGAGTTGGACCCCTCCATGAAGTTCCTTTCCATAGTCCAAAATAATACCTGGTTTCGAGGCAGCACTACTTTTCAAAGAGCATAAATTTCGTTGTATCAACTCCGCTTGTCCGGTGCCCGTGCGAAGCAGGTTTTCTGCACCTTGAATGCTCTTTCCGGTTTTATCACTTTGCCAGACGATCCGTTGGGGAGCAAGGTATTTTCTTACGCGGTTATCGGCGATTTGTTTGTCATTGTACTCCACTCCGAACACAGGTGGCAACAATTGTGCGGAGGCAATAAGCCTTGCACCAAGGACGAGCAGCATGCTAAATTTCAAAGACATGACTTTATTTTTTTTCTATTGCTTCAGGAATATCTTCAGCGAACCGGGGTTGTTTACCACTAAAGACAAAGACTTATGAGCACCGTTTTTATCTTCGTTGTCGCCTTTGCATCGCGCTCTGCCACAAAACCGGTTTGGATCCTAGTTGAAACCTACCACTCTCATTTAACCAAAACCTGCCGGGCTTTTCGCGGTATCCAAACCTGCATTTGGCCTTCGCCCCTGTTTGCCCATGTAAAATAAGGAATCGCTTTGATCTTCTCCGCTTCTGTAGTTACTGATAATCCGTCAGATGACAGCCGCACAACTGCCGCATCGAGTTCTATCGTGACGACACCTCCTAACAAATCCGATTCATATTGAGCCGTGCCTTGCGAGTGGTCGGGCAAGATAATGTTCATAACTTCACCCCTGTTATCGGCATGTTCTATACAATACGTCAACGGCCCGCGTTCCAAAGCTACCCGGCTCGTATTTTCTTTTACCTTATCGGCAGCGGTCACCTTCTTTATTTCCATTGGAAGCACAAGTGTTACTGCATCGTTTTTTTTCCATTCGCGATCGATCACGGCATATCCATCCTGGACCACGTAAGGTACCGGTTTGCCATTCAGCATGAGCTGGAAAGCTGTTACATCCGAAGACAGGTAGCGGTATGTATCCCCGGGCACGGGTTTGCCCTGAGCCCATCCGGGAATCCGGATTTTTAATTTGTATTTTGTTTTGCGTTCAGGTGAAATACGAAGATTGACAGTACCGTCCCAGGGATAGTTTGTTTCTTGTTGTACAGTGATCATTCCGTTCTTGATTGGGACCGTTGTATTGCTTCCTACAAAGAGATTGACCCAAATGGCATCGTCTGACCGGGCATAGATATAATCACCCAGGGACGCTATCAACCTCGAAATATTTGAGGGGCAGCAAGCCGTGCCAAACCATTCGCTCCGGCCATAACTGCCGAAAGAAGCCAATGGGTTTCCGTAAAAAAAACGATCGCCACTCAGTGAAAGTCCATCCAATGCGCCATTGTAAAGGCTTCGCTCAAGCACATCGATGTACTTGCTTTCTCCGGTGAGCAAATTCATCCGTTGATTCCAGAACACCATACCGACAGACGCGCAGGTTTCGCAATAGGCACTTTCGTTGGGGAGGTCATAATCTGCGCTGAATCCTTCGTTCTTGCCCGATGATCCGATACCACCCGTGATATACATATTGCGATAGACTACATCTTCCCAGACTGCTTTCATGGAATTCATATAGCCCAGGTCATTCGTAGCCGCGGCTACGTCTGCCGCACCGGTGTACAGATACATGGCGCGCACGGCATGGCCGGTGATTTCCTTTTGATCTTTTACAGGCGTTCCATCCTGACAATAGTCGGGGTCCTTCCATTGATCCCAGATCACACCTTTGCCAAAGCCGTGGCCGCGCTGTTGCAAAAACCAATCGGACAGATTCAGGTATTTCTTTTCCTGGGTAGCATGGTAAAGTTTCACCAGTGCCAGTTCAATTTCCTGATGGCCTGAAACCCAAGGCCTGTTTTGCTGGCGAAAAGTTTGGTCGATGTGGTTGGCAAAACGGATGGCTACGTCCAGCAGCTTGCGTTTGCCTGTGGTTTGAAAGTAAGCAACAGCCGCTTCCATCAAATGACCCGCACAGTAGTCTTCGTGCTTTTCCATATCGGTCCATCGTTTGTCCAGTCCAGTGAGGCTGTAATATGTATTCAGATATCCATCAGGTTCCTGGGCCGCAGCGATCTTGTCTATCCATGCATCGGCTTTTTTTTCCAAGGCAATATCCGGCTGATTTTTCAATGAATACGCAATGGCTTCCAGGGCTTTATATACATCTGAATCATCGTAGTAAATGCCTTCATGTGGCTCCCCTTTCCGACGCGGTACCTTTTCAAAGTTGCGTAGACGGGGGGTTTTAACTTCGGTCTGCTCGATGCAGACGGGAATTGTTACCGTTGCTACCTTATCGATCTTTGGCTTCCAAAATGCATCCGTGATTTGTACGCGCGAATAACTGATAGGCTCTATTTTTTGAAATACAGGCTGCGCCCGGGTGTTTCCGGCAGACATGCATACCAGTATGGTTATCGCAATAACTGGAATGATGGGCATTCTCTTTAGGATACTCATAGTGCAGATAGAATTATCGTTGTTTTGGTTACTCATTTTAACTTTTTAAACAGCCTCGTGGTTGCGTTATTTCTGCTTACTATTATGATCGGAGGAGCTGAACTTGATTTCAAAAGTTCAATGTCCCTACATTCGCCGAAAACAGCAAATCCAGCGGTGCCTGGGTCGATGATTTTGAATAAACCATCGGGGGTGCCTTTTAGAAATGTTCCATACGAAGCATCCGATTTTCCAATGCCCGGGTGATGGCCGTCAAAGTTTCCGACCGCCAAAACATCTTTGATAGAGTCGTTGTCAAAATATCCGGATGCAAAGCCATAAATGGGTGAGGCTTGCGCCAGAAGGGGTAATGGGTTAAGAGAGTAACGATTGTCTCCTTCGTTTTTCATCACTACAGAATTCAGATTATCCACTTGTTTATGGAAGCTTTTGCCAATTATTTCTTTCGGAAAAACCCGATCAAATGTATCTTTGGAGTAGCTCCGGTAGCTGTTATATCTCTTTTTAATGGTTGGTAACTGGCCCGCCAAGTCATCAAGCCCGGCATATACCCATCGCGTATGATTCCTGTAGCAGGAAAGAATGGGATCCAAACTCAGGTTACCATCAAAGTCTTTAATGTAAAGTTCAAGCGGTTCTTGTTTGGAGGCCGACAGATTCGCGTTTAACCCCAGATTGCCTGCCAGAAAATCTACATCCCCGTCATCGTCCAGGTCATCCTGATAAACCGTATTCCAAAACCCTTTTGTGTCCGGTACTTCGGTTCGCGTGACAACCGGGTGACTAAAATCAAAAATGGTTATCGGCATCCACTCGCCTACCACTACCAGTTTTTTTTCCTTTTCTACCCAAACTGCATCTGTAACCATTCCGATCCGGCCATAGTCATCTCCTAAAAGATAAGTGCCTTCTGAAAAGAATCCGTTGCCCTTGTTCAGCAAAATTTTGCTCGCTCCGGGCAAACCATATTCGTGCGGTACAGACCTTCCACCCACAAAAAAATCAACGTGCCCATCGTTGTTAAAATCGGCCCCTACTACGCACGAACTATTTCTACCTGCTGCGGGAAGTCTGTCGTTTTGATAGCTGAAAGCACCTCGGCCGTTATTGATGTACAAGCGATCCTGAACCACTGCGCCTTCGTCAGGTTCGCCGCCTCCACTTGCCACGTACAGGTCCAGGTCGCTATCTCCGTCCACATCGGCAAAGACACAACCTGCATCCTCGCGGTCTTTGTGACGTTCGAATACTGGCTGGTGCATGCGCTTAAATAGAACATTGCCTTCAGGCTGTTGAAGATAGAGTTGCCCTGATTGGCGTTTGGCTCCACCGATAAAAAAATCATCTAACCCATCTTTGTTTAAATCGCCCACTGCCATTTTTGGTCCCTCTTTTGAGAGGAAGTGAGGCAATAACCGCTCGATAGAAAAATCATTAAAATAATTTTCGTTGTGTTTAAACTCTATTCCCGATGCCTGCGTGATGTTTTTAATGAAAGCTTCGTTTGGGTTTTGTTCGCAAGGAGTGGTGTCGATCTTGGCATCCTGATAGCGCAGCATCACTTCAGTATTGGCAGGCAGATTTTTCAGGGTTTGAACTTTGCCATCGCTCCATCGGATGGTAACTGCATTAATCATTGTAGCTGAACCAACGCCAAATAACAAGTTATCCATCACCGATGATAGCCATCCTCGCGTGGCATATTTTTCAAGGCTTTGCCTGTTTCCATCAGTCTCTACATATACTTTTGCGCCGATTCCATGGATATTCATATCATCACCCATCAATTTGATTTTTAAAAAATGACCTTGCTTCCTTTCGATTGACTGATTTACATAAAGACTTGCCCCGGCATTCAAATTGTTAGTCACCAAATCTAGGTCTCCATCATTGTCTACATCTCCATACGCTGATCCATTGGAGACTCCTTTTTGATCCAACCCCCACTTAGCAGATACATCTTGAAACGTATAGCCTTGTATATTTTGAAAAGCTCTGTTCGCCACCTCGCCTGTTGGCATCATAGCGATCAGGTTTAGCTGCGACATGCTATCTGCCTCCTGTCGTTTGGAAGAGACGAATTTTATGAAATCCAGATCGTTGGGCCTGCGCGGTATTCCATTAGTTACATATATATCTTTAAAGCCATCGTTATTGAAATCAGCCATTAACGCACTCCAGCTCCAGTCCGTGGCTGCCACACCGGCCAGGTTACCTATCTCGCTGAACTGAACTTCGTGGGCTCCAAATAAATGACCTCTGTTTAACTGTAGCATATTGCGCGAGTACTGATAATGATAACCAAATCTCAGTTTATAGTGGTACACATCATACGAATCTACCCCAGAAGATTGCTTTACCACAGCCTCATCTTCGGGTTTCATATCCAAAGTTAAAATATCCAGCCTTCCATCATTGTTAATGTCTGCCATATCACTACCCATCGAAAAAGTACTGACATGACCTGTGCTGCCAATAATGTTTTCTTTAAAGGAGCCATCGCCCATATTGTAGTAGAGAAAATCATTTTCATGAAAATCGTTGGATACATAAATGTCCGGCCATCCGTCATCATTTACATCGCCAATGCTCACTGCCAATCCATAACCCATTGCACCACCGTATATACCGGCCGCCTCGCTGACATCGGTAAATCTTCCGTGGTCGTTTCGTAAAAGTTTATCGCCTGCCATCGGGTCTCTTTTCGTCCGCGACGCGACCGGCCTGTACGATTCAACTGAATGGATTGCCTGATTGACCAGGTACAAATCCAAATCGCCATCGCAGTCGTAATCAAAAAAAGCACAATGCTGCGAATAGCTGGAGATGCCCAATCCGTAGCTATCGGCTTGTTCCGAAAAAGTGAGGTCTTTGTTATTGATGTACAATCGATTTTTTCCCTTGAAGTAAAGCATGCCTTGTATTTCGCACACATATAAATCCAACCAACCATCGTGATTGATATCCACCAACGATACTCCGGTTTTCCACTTTTCGGGTCCCGTTTCTCCACCCACGCTTGCTTTGGCTGTGATATCTTCAAATCTAAAGTTGCCTTTGTTAAGATACAATCTGTTTGTTTGCTGATTTGAGACCAGATAGATATCCAGCAAGCCATCGTTGTTTATATCTCCCAGTGCCACACCGCCGCCGTTAAAAAAATACATATAATCCAGGATGTTGAGCGCTTCTGTTTCGGTTATTTGGTTAACAAAATCAATACCCGTTTTAAATGAAGGCAAACGTACAAACAATTCATCCGAAACCTTCTGCTCGCATGCACTTGCCAGATAAAGTACAATTAGTAAAAAAACATCTCGAAAGTGCTTATCCGTGAACATTACTTTTTGTCTTTCCTGGTAGATTTCAAGGCGTCCAAAACAATAACGGTATCATTGTTTCGTCCGACCAAAACACTGTTCTTATTACCCATTTTTATTTTTTTCATATCTCTGATTTCTCCTTCAATGTAAATCCCAGACTGATTTTCCGGAACGGGGTGGAATGAACCATCTCCTTTTCCCTTTAGGAACAGGCCGTGGCTTGCATCATATCTGCCCAGTTCTGGCTTCACAGCATACAGATTGCCCCCTAAGATTAGATCAGCTATTCCATCGCCATCAAAGTCATCGGGCAGACATGTGTAAACGGGCGCAAGTTGGGCTTCGCTGGGAAGGGCTCTAATCGTAAACCCTTTCTGCCCATCACTTAATAAAACAACGCTGGAAAATGTATAGGCCGTAAGCAGGACCGAGTTCTTTAGATCTTCCGGAGAAAAAATATCATGGATGGTTTGAAGCTTATAGTCGTCGTACTTTAAATATTTCTTTTTGAGAAAGGGCAATTGCATCACCAGATTATGACGCAGCGCCATGGGGTATGATTTGTCTCCGTTGTATTGACATAGAATTTGTTCCACGCTTCCATTTTGATCAAAATCATTTACAAAGCACGTAACTGGTTTGGCAAACGAAGCCCTCAGCCGGGAATTTAAACCCAGATTGCCCGCCACAAAATCGGGATAGCCATCGCGATTAAAATCCGCTGTCTCGATAGTATTCCACCAACCATTGGTATTGGCAAAGCCAACCGTGTCGCTGATTTCACTGAGCTTACCTTTTGTGTTTTGAAAAAGCCGTATGGGCATCCATTCGCCTACCACGATTAAGTCCTCATCGCCATCGTTATCCACATCAGCCCAACATGCATCGGTAACCATGCCCAGGTTTTTTAGTTGCTCCCCTGTTTCGTTTTGAAAGGCAGCGAATTTCCCTTTTCCATCATTGATAAGAAGATAGCTATTAACCGGAGCGCCGTACGCATCACTCCGCAGGCGGCCACCTACAAAAAGATCAAGATCACCATCGTCATCAAAATCACTAGCACAGACAACCGAAGTACTTTCCGGATGTGGCGTGGGCAGCACTTGATTGGTTTTAGCGAAGCGACCCTGGCCATTGTTGACATACAGACGATCGGCCAGGCCAAAAGCGCCAACGGGCAACTCGCAACTACCTGAAGTAACATACAGATCCAAATCATGATCTCCATCAGCATCAAAAAACAAACAGCCCATATCTTCTGAGATTTTGTCCTTTTCAAAAACCGATTGGTTGGTGCAGATGAATGTTCCATTTTGTTGTTGAACAAAAAGACCACCGGCTTCATGCATTGCACCACCAATGAAGAAATCGTCGAGGCCATCGCCATTCACGTCTCCTACGGCAAGCCGGGGGCCTTCTGTAGAAACCATTTGAAACAAAAGGCGATTGTTGTTAAAGTCGTTGTATGCATTTTCAACATGTGCCCGGTTGATCGAGTAATGTGTACGCTCTTGAAAGAGTGTTGCCGGGCGGCGTGATTTGTCTGAATGATTACTATTTTTAATGGTAGCTTCCGACTCCACTACGGTGAGGGTTTGATCTCTGCTTACATTTGTGAAAACAGAAATGGCCCCAGTCGTCCACTCTATTTTTACCGTATCTATATTGGAAATATCTCCGATGCCAAAATTGAGCCGTGGGTCTACCGAAGATTGAAAGCCGCGATTGAAGAATTGTTCCTGATAGAACAATTTACCACCGGCTGTCAAACTCACTTTTGCACCGATGCCCAGTGTATTCAAACCGCTTCCTTGTAATCTTACTTTCAGAAAACCGTTCTTCGGATTGATTTTTTCATTGTTGTTTTTATACATAAACAACGGCATGTTTACATTACTCACGATCAAATCGAGATCACCATCGTTATCCAAATCGGCGTAGGCTGCACCATTTGAATGACTCGGTGCATGAAGCCCCCAGGATTGTGTGACATCAGCAAATGAAAAATCGGCAGCGCCTGAAAAACAAAAGTTTGAAATTTTAGTGGATGGAATAATATCAATTAGCTTTTTGAAATCAACACCATCTTTGTTGATCATCATTTTCGTTACTTCCTCATTGGCTATGTATGCCAGGTAATCCTGGTTTAAGATGTCCTGATATATCCCATTGGTGATGTATAAATCTTTAAACCCGTCATTGTTAAGGTCTGAAATAAGTACGCCCCAACTCCAGTCAGTAGCTTCTACACCTGCCATTCTACCGATTTCACTGAAGGTCAAACCTTTTCCCTCAAAAATACCATTGTTCCGGTGCAGCATATTTCGGGTGAATTGATAATGATATCCGTTATCTGCCGAATAAAGATGCTTATCCCAATCTTCAAACGTCATCATTGTTTTCAACCGTAGCTCATCTTTCGGCAGCATCTCGGTAACCACTATTTCGGGTAGCCCGTCTCCGTTCATATCGGCTGCATCGCAGCCCATGGAAGCAGCACTGATGGACTTCATTTGCTTTTCCAGTTCTTCGCGAAAAGTGCCATCACGGTTGTTCATATAAATGTAATCGCGCTCAAAAAAATCATTGGAGATATAAATATCCGGCCACCCGTCCTTATCCAGATCGCTGACTGCGATGCCCAGGCCGAACCCAATCACGCTCCCATAAATACCGGCTTGCTCACTAACATCCTTAAAAATACCGTTCTCGTTTCGAAACAATTTATCGCCGCCGAGTTTATCGCGAACAGGACGTTCGTTTTTTTTCAGGTTGAAACTTCCAATGGCCTGGTACGAATTGTTGAGCAGGTACATATCTAAATCGCCATCTTTATCATAATCAAAAAATGAAGCGTGGGTGGAATATCCCCGGTCGGCCAGTCCCATCTCTTCGGCTTTATCCTGAAAGGTACCATCTCCGTTATTGATGAAGAATTCATTTTGCTTATTATCTCCGGCTACATTTCCAGAATTGCATACGTAAATATCAAGCCAGCCATCCGCGTTGACATCCACCATAGCCACACCCGTTGACCAAGATCTTTTTCCGGCAACTCCAGCTTTTTCCGTAACATCTTCAAACTTAAAATCTCCTTTATTTAAATATAGTTTGTTGGGCTTCATGTTTGCTGAAAGATAAATATCGATCAATCCATCGTTGTTAACGTCTCCGGCAGCCACACCGCTTCCGTTGTAGAAATTGCGATACGTATAAATATTGAAATCGCGGCTATAGGTAAGTTCATTGTTAAAGGTGATGCCTGTCTGATCCGCTGAAAGAAGTTGAAACATTGATAAGGCGGTGGTATCCTTTTTTGTACAGGATGTGATTGCAAAAAGCAAAACCAAAACTATTGCTGTTTCGGTTAGCACGTGATGACCTTTCCTGCTGCTATTTCTCATTCTTCATCATTTCAAATAAAACCTCTACCCGCCGGCCATCTGCTGTCTCCTGAACGGTAATCTTACGGTTGATATCCACTTTTGTGTATGTATGAATGTCCAATAATTCTGATTGCTCCGATGGGCTTTGCACAAATAGATTGCCTCCATACCACTTTGTGAAAGTAATGATGAGCTCCTGGCGTAGTTTTGAGGCTGCATACTGTGGTTGATAAGGTGCCCAATTCGCATACATAAAGTATCCCTTCACACATTGGATGTTTGAATTTTCAAACAAGGGAAAGAATCTAAAAATCACTTCGTTGCTAAAACCTGCCCGCAAAACACACTGTACCTGTGTACCCCCACTTTGCCTGAATACACCGCGCTGGTTCATCTCAAAACATTGCTTATAAAAATCATGGTCACGCATACCTAAGCGGATACCGAAAAACAAACTGTCTATGGGCCTTTGGGGCTTTCCCTCAACCAAAAATTCCGCTTGATTTCCTTGCCTGTTACACGTTATCAGCGCCATAGACAACGCAGAGAGTTTCAAATAAAAACAAGCCTTTCGCATACGATATTTGTTGAATCAATACCCGGGGTTCTGCCTTAAGTTCGTGTTTGATTGTAATTGTCCTTGCGGAATAGGGTATAATCTATGGTTGGGATCATTGTCTGTTTTTAAAAACCAGGTGTCTTCAAAATGCCCAAACCTGATGGTGGTTGGCCTTGCTTGGTTTTCCAGTGCAAGTTCCTTCTTGATCTCCCAATAGAGATCATCTTCTGTCAAAACCGTAAGGGGTTCAACTCCGGCTCTGGCACGTATCTGATTAACCAGTGTTAAAGCTTCCACACTTGCATTGCTCAGTCTCCACAGACCCTCAGCCCGCATCAGCAGCACATCGGCAAACCTGAAAATGGCAAAATCGTTAGACAAGTCATTGGTGCTGTTGTTTTGATCATATTCATATTTTGCATACCGTGCACCATCTTTGTATTTGTATTTTCCTGTTTCCTTTAGGGTGTATTCTACATTAATGAACACGTTGCAATCCTCGCCAATCTTTTCAGCATCGGTAAGGTTATTGTAATCTTCGTCACAATTTGTCAATTTGTATTCATCCCGCGGGCTTCCATAGAAAAACCCGGATTCATCAGACCATTGCGGAGCCGCACTTGGGGTGTATTGCTGGCCTGTTATGAACATACCTCTTCGCTTATCGTTTTCCTCAAAGGCATTATAGAATTCTGCCTGTACACTATACCCGCCCCAAGGTTGGGAAGCAAAGTCAAAAGTCTGATTTGCCGATTGATGAAGTGCTTCCATGCGTATGCTGAAGCCCGTTGCATTTGATCCGTCATACGGAACGACAAAGATATTTTCGTTTGAGCCTTCGTTATCGATCCTGAAATTTGTAAAATAACTTTGCTCTAAAGTATACGGTCCTTCGTTGATCACTTTTGCTGCCGCATCGGCTGCCTTTTGCCATTGCGCGCCTGCGCCATAGCGTTCAGCATTCAAGTAAAGTTTTGCCAACAGGGTATAGCCTACCCATTTATTTACTTTCCCGTATGTTTTTTCCTCAGGCAGATTATCTATGGATGTAACCAATTCATTTTCGATGAAAGCAAATACTTCTGCCGGAGTGGATTGAGCAGGCGACGGGTCTGCATCGGCAAATCTCGTTTCAACAGGTATGTTTCCAAACTCATCTAGCAGCATCCAGAAATAAAAGGCACGCAACGTCTTTAGTTCAGGAAAAACGGAATTGTCGCTCGGAACATAGTCTGCCAGCACTTCAATGAGCCGGTTGCAAGTGCTGATTCCTCCCGACCATGCGTTCCATTCATCTCCAACAAATTCACTGGGACGGAAATCGTGTTGCATTAAACGTGGCCAAGTGCCTCCATCATTCCATCCTCCATTAGACCTGACGGGTACGGTGGATTGGTCTGTGGGCAAGTCTTGCAATTCGTTTGAAGCCCAATACGAATAAAGCGGTGTATAGGCAGCAGATACTGCCGACGAGATCTGCGTATCTGTTTTGTAGTAATCTTCAGGTAAAAGCTGAGAGTATACCTCGGTGTCCAAATCGGTACACGACTGATTTAATACAATCAAACCAACGATGCTAAATGAAGCTATAATCTTTTTCATTGCGTTCAAAAATTAATGATTTTAGAAAGTAACGTTTAAGCCAAAGGTGTATGTCCTTGTGGGGAAATAGGTTACCCTATTATCGATGCCGGGGGTCAGGATATCTCCGGAGTAGGTACTTTGCGAGTTTCCTTCTGTAATCGGGCCCGTATCATAATACCTTGCTTCCGGATCAGAACCGGTATAATTAGTGATGGTGAACAAGTTTTGACCCGTAGCATATAAACGTATGCTCCTCAATTTAGAAGATTCCCTGAGTTTGAAATTATAACCCAACGTAGCGTTGTCTAGACGCACAAAAGAAGCTTTTTCTACATAGTTGGAATGCCACGCCTCGGTTTCGGTATCGTCTGCATTAAACTTATCGGTGATGACGATGTTATATCTTCCGGTAAGGGAGGGGTGTTCATAATACGCTCTGTTGATGTTAGCAAGGGAGTGGCCAAAAACACCGCGCAGAAAAACATTAAGATCAAAGTTCTTATAAGTGAATGTATTGTTTAATCCCATGCTGAACTTCGGCAGGCCATTGCCGACAGTTACAAAATCTCGGGTGTCTCTCGTCAAAGTTTCATTCCCGTTGCGATCTCGCATAACCGATCGCCCATTTTCGTCATAGCGCACAAAAGGAGATGAAACGATTTGGCCGATCCGCTCTCCATCAGCTACCTTAATTATGTAAGTATAGTTCAAGCCCGGGGCTCCGATGTTTCCTCTGTAGATAACCGTGCTATCGTTGTTATTATACTTATTCAGCGTGGTGACGTAAGAGGAGTAATTGGTACCTATTGTCCAGGTAAAATCGTTTTTTTGTATGGCTTTATAATTGAATGCAAGTTCTGCGCCCGTGGTCTTCATCTCGCCGATGTTCACCAGCGTTGATCCGTATAAATTGGGAGGCGTGGGAACACTGATTGTATTTAAAAGATCTTTGGTGTTGCGATTGAAATAATCGACAGAACCCGTCAATCTAAAATCCAGCAAACTAAAGTCAAGCCCTGCGTTAAACTCCCCTTTCTTTTCCCACTTCAAATCCGGATTGGGGTTGGAGCTTGGTTGTATAGACGATACATAAGTGCCATTTACATATCCGAGGCTGCCCGAACCAAGCGTTTCAAGATAGGCATAGTTTTGAGAGGGTAAGTTGCCCGTTACGCCATACCCTATCCGCAATTTCAGCGCATCCACCTTTGGAATGGCCACTAATTCATTGATATTGACACCTCCGCTAATAGCCCAAAAGTCGCCCCATCGGTTATTGTCGCCAAAACGTGAAGATCCCTCGTGCCTTAAACTGGCCGATAGAAAATAAGTATCTGCGAAGTTAAAATTGGTACGGCCAAAGAAAGATATCAACCTGGCTTCCTCGCGAGCGGAGCCAACAGAAGCCAGTTTATTGTTGATACCCTGCCCCAGGCCTAAGTTATCAAAAGTGACGTCGTTGGAAATATAGTCTGTATTTTGGGCACTAAAATTATCACCAACTTGCTCGTTCCAGGAGTAACCGCTTAAAAGTGAATACTTGAGCTTCCCCCACTTCGCCTCGTAGTTTCCTGTCATTTCAAAGAGCTCATTGGTATTCACATCGCTTGTGCGGGTTGCAATTCCGTTCCGCGATTGTCCACTGGGGCTTCCGAAAATACTTTCGGAGTGTAAGTATGTGCCGCCGAGTATTTCAACAGTTTGAAAAGAATAATTGGCCGAGAAATTCAAGCCTTTAACGGCCTCGTAGGTAACCGCAAAGTTTGTAAGCAGCGTGCTCGTCCTGTTTATATTCGTGTTCAATTCATTTAGGGCCACTGGGTTGAAAACATCCTGCACATTGGTTTCGAAATAGCCCTGAGAAGGGTCATTGTTTACATAGACCGGGGCCGTTGGGTTGAAGTTCATACTGTATCTAAGTGCCTGGGCATATCCAATGGTCGATTCTTTTCTGGTATTGGAAACTATCGCCGTCAGTTTTAACCTTTCGTTTAGCAGCTTTTGAGTGATATTGATACGTCCATTGAGCTGGTCAAACCCTGTACCCTTCAGCACACCCTCTACGCTTCGATAATTAAAAGATGCCCGGTAACTTAAGTCTCCCACATTGTTGGAAACTGCAATGTTGTGAACATTGGTAACCCCGGTGCCTGCCACTTGATCTAACCAATTGGTTCGATAGCCCAAGTCTTGACCACCATATTCTAAAAACTCTTCCGGGGTTGCCACGTGTATCGAATTGGAAATCTCCTCCAAGGCGGCGAAAGCGCTGTACTCCAAAATGGGTTTAGATTTTTTCCCTCCCGATTTTGTGGTTATAATGATTACGCCACTGCTGGCTCTTGTGCCATAAATAGCCCCTGCAGAGGCATCCTTTAACACATCTATAGATTCAATGTCGTTCGGATCGATGGAATTGAAAGAAGCACCGATGAACCCGTCTACAATTATTAAAGGTTCCGAATTGGCCCCCAATGTTGCCAGGCCCCTAAGCCTGATCACAAACGGCTGGTTGGGGTCGCCCCCGGCCCTGGCCACCGTCAGGCCAGGCACTTTGCCCTGCAAAAGCTGGGCAGGATTGCTCACGTTGCCCCGGTTAAAGTCTTCTGATTTTACACTTACTATCGAACTGGTTATCTCCTTTTGAGACTGTATTCCGTAACCAACTACAACGACCTCGGAAAGCGTACTGATATCCGGTGTCATGGTGACATCGATAACCGATTGGCTTCCGGGAGTCCTTTCTTCCGTGATATACCCAATAAATGAAAAAATTAGAACGGTGTTTTCTCCAGAAACGGACAGCAAATATTTTCCATCAGCATCTGTTGAGGTTCCATTGGTAGTACCCTTTTCAATGATATTCACGCCCGGCAAGGGCTGGCCTTGCTCATCCGTCACTTTGCCGGAAACTTGCATGGCATATAGACTAGCCTCTGCACTTTCAGTAGCCCGTATTTCGTGGGGAGCTTCGGATGCTGGTTTCAGTACAATGACGTTATCATTCGAAACTTTGTAATTGATTCCCATGGGCTCCAGCAGTCCGTCCAAGACAGCTTTGAGTTTTTCCTGGTCGGCATCCAAATTCACTTTGCGGCCAGCCCGGATCAGTTCAAAACTGTATACAAAGTGTATCTGGACTTCGCGTTGTATCAACTCCAGCACCTCGGCGATTTCCCGCTCTTTGGCGTGTATCGAAATTCTGCTGTTCAAGAGTTCCTGTCCGGAGGCAGTGTTTGCGTACGTAAATGCCACTGTGATGCCGGAAAGAATAATCTGCAGAAGTGTTAAAGTCATAAACTTCCTGAATACCTCAGGAGGAGGTAGTTTTTTTTGCATAATTTTGATTGTTTTATTGATGGTAAATCGATGAAATTTTCCTGCCTTGAGATTTTGCCGATCGCACTCAGGAAATAGTACAGCCGATGGTGTGTAACTCACCATCGGTTTTTGTTACGGGCATCACGTAATGGTTTTCATGGGCATGTGGTTTTGGTTGATCGTGCAACTTTTATAGACACTTCTGTTGAAGCAGTATTTCTATTGAGTTGCCCTGTATTTGAAAGGTAGCCCCCACGGATAAGGTGATGGCCGTTAACTTTTCCAGCAAGGGCACATCTCCAAGAGAGGCCGTCAGGGTACATGTGGCAGCCAGCTCTTCATCAAAGGAAATGGTAACCCCGTAGGCTTGCTCAAGTGTCTTAAAAACCTGGGCAATAGGTGTTCGCTTGAATTCGAAATACTCGGTAAAAATAGGGACGGCCTGAACCTCTGCTTTTTGTAGTTCACTGCCCACAATCTTTTTCTGAGCGCGCTGAAATACAGCTTGCTGGTTGGGTACTAAGACACACTCTGGTTGCGTGGAGCCTTTCAGGGAGTCTCTTTGTTGATACAGCATCACCTTGCCAGTCTTTACGCTCACCTTCACCTCAGCATCGCCAGGGTATGCCTGCACAGTAAAACTGGTGCCCACGACGTGGGTGATCAATCCATTGGCCTGCACAATAAATGGCCATTGGCTATCCTTAGCCACTTCAAAAAAAGATTCTCCCGTGAGAGTAACCTCCCGCACATGAGTCTCAAATTTTTTCGGAAATCGAAGAATGGAATGTTGTTTTAGTACGGCTGAACTTCCATCGGGTAACAAAACCAGCTGGTGCCCGCGCCCGTCATTGATAACTGTTTCCCATATGTCTTCTTTAAACAAAATCGCCTGCCGGCCTGAGTGTCCCGTTTCCGATGTTTTCAATTGCCAAACGGCCGCCCCGATCCCAAGCAAAAACACAGCAGCGGCAGCTGCCCGCCAAGTCCCGATATGCCGCGGCAGGGCATTTTGCTTTTTGCGATCGATGCGTTGGAGAAGTACATGTACAGAAGCATCCACTTGCTGTTGGGTGATGGCCGGAAGGCTCCCCTGAATCGAAAGTAATATCTGTTTGGCTTCTTCGGCATTTTCCCGGTGCTGGGGATTTTCGGCTGCCCATTTTGCCCAATACTGGACGGCTGCATCATCCTGCCCGAATACCGCCTTGCGGAATGAAAGGTTTTCGATAAAATCTTCAACCTGAGGGTATTTACTGAACATAACATCGTCTTTAGGATAACACAAACGTTTGTGTTGATTTAACTAAAGAGCTTTGTAAATCAAAAAATACCCATCAAAGCAAAATTATTTTTCTCTCCCAGCGCGCAGGAAGGCTAAAAACCAAGAGAGATCACTATCGCAACTGCATACTTCCACGACTTTTTTAGTTTGTCTAACGCGTGCTGAAGATAATTGGCAACGGCTTGCCGGTTGATGTTCATTACTGTGCCGATCTCCTCATAACTCAGGTTTTCATAATAGCGGAGATATAAGGCCTCCTTTTGCCGTCTGGGCAATTGGTCGATTTTTTTCTTGAGCAGGCTTTTAACCATTTGTTCCCGTTCGGCTTGAACGATTGCCTCTTCGGCAATTGGATTTTGGTCATAAAAAGAAACATCCAGATCCATATCGGAAATCCTGAGTTGATGTCTCACCCGTTTAATCAAATTATGCCTGAGGGAGGAGAAAAGGTAGGCCCGCACTGATTTTATCTCGGGCAAGGAACCCCTCTTTTCCCATATATAGAGAAAGAGATCCTGAATACAGTCACCAACTATCTCGTGGTCTGCAGAGAATTTAGTGCCGTAGTGAAAGAGGGGTTTATAATACG
>JANNPM010000197.1:0-11935 GCA_031400145.1 Chryseolinea sp.
TTTGCCTTTACGCGCAACTACGAAGATCAGACAATGCTTGTCGTGGCAAATTTGTCGCGCTATGCCCAGCCGGCATTACTTGACCTGAGCGCTTATTCCGGCCAGGTGCCTGTAGAGGTTTTCAGCAAGAACAAATTCCCTATTGTAAAGTCAGAAGAGAATTATTTCCTCTCATTGAGTGCGTATGACTGTCAGTGGTTTCTCATTCAGAAAAAAGTTGACGTTACGCAAGCGGCTGGTCAACTTGTTGACTTTGGAATTAGTAATTGGGAATCCCTTTTGAAAAAGGAATTCCGGGAATTGCTGGAGAATATCATACTTCCTTCATACCTGCTTGCCAGGAGATGGTTCGGAGGCAAGGGAAGAATACTGGAAGGCGTGCACATCGTGCGGCAATCGGTGATTCCTTTGAGCGAAAAAAGCGTTGTCTTGGTTTTTCTTGAAATCACTTATCTCGAGGGCTTGCCTGAATTCTATCAATTGCCTCTTGCTTTTGCAGGCGACGCAGAAGCTACGAAGCTTGCTGAAAATTGCTCGCAATCGTTGATAGCCAGGCTAAAGGTTGGTGACGAATATGGTGTTTTATATGACGCAATTTACGGCGCGGCATTTCAGTATGCGATCCTCGATCAACTGGCAGCCAACGGCACAATTCCTCAGGCTAATCGGGATGCGCTCGCTTTTACAGGCAAGGAATACATTAAGGAGATCGCTTCAGGACCGCGCGACAACGTAAAGCCAAGGGTTCTATCGGCAGAGCAAAGCAATACGTCCATTATTTATGGTACAAGCTTATTCTTTAAGATGTTCCGGAAGCTCGACTATGTAATTAATGCCGATGTGGAGATATCGCGTTTCCTCAGTGAAGAAAGTTCTTTTACACAAATGCCTGGTTTCCTCGGTACCGTAGAGTGGAAGACGGACAGAGAGACATTGGTCCTGGGCATGATGCAGAAACTGGTGGAGAACAGTGGAGACGGCTGGGGGTACGTGCTCGACCGGCTCGACGAGTTGAACGAAAAGATACTGGCGAGTCCTGAAGCATTGGCCTTATCAAACCAGCTGAGTGAAAATGCAACGGCAGAATACCACGTGGCTCCGGATCCGCTATTAAAAGAGTTGTTTAGCGGGCCTCTCCCTGAACAAATTCGTCTGCTCGGCGTCAGAACTGCAGAAATGCACATTGCACTCGGGTCTCGTCCTGATCTTGAAGCATTTGCTCCTGAACGATACTCATTGTATTACCAGCGTTCACTGTACTCCGGATTGAAGACATTGGTTCGAAATACTTTTCAGAATCAGACTTTGAATCTTCAGAAGCTTGATCCGGAAGTGAGGCAAGAGGCGCAATCGGTCATTGAGATGCAACCGGAGATACTTGAAGTATTTAAGGATATCTACAAGAGCAAAATAGATGTGGTGAAAATACGGATCCACGGCGACTTCCATCTCGGTCAGGTGTTGTTCACAGGGAAAGATTTCATCATTACGGATTTTGAAGGAGAACCGGCCCGCAGTTATTCTGAAAGAAGGTTAAGAAGATCGCCATTGCGGGATGTAGCCGGTATGATTCGATCTTTCCACTATGCCGCATATGCCAGTCTCTTTCTCGATAACCAGATAAGAAAAGAAGACTATAAGAAGCTGATGCCCGTTGTAGAAGAGTGGTACAGGTATGTCAGCAATATCTTTCTGCAGGCTTATCTGGACGGCGTTAAGGGAACTGCGTTCATTCCACAAACTCGCACGGGGCTTGATACACTCATGACGACCTTCCTCCTCGAAAAAGCGATCTACGAGTTGAGCTATGAAATGAACAACAGGCCTGACTGGGTTATCATCCCGCTCAATGGAATTAAGGCGATAATGAAGCGCGCAAGGCCAGAGGGCGTGACCCTAACTGAAGGCAACGAGGAAAGCCCTGGCCCTGATCCGAAGTAAGAACTTTATTTAGCGGTTGAAGATCCGTGTAAGGCGCTGAAGCTTTACTACGGCCTCCTCCTCTGGCATTTCACGCATTCTCCACAGCCAGTTCCCCGTCACGCTGGATGGTACATTCATCCGTGCCTTTTCATCAAGGTTCAATACATCCTGCATCGGGATGATCGCTGTTTTTGCTACGGACCCGTAAGCCATCCTGATCAGCTCTTCTGCCACATTCCTTGCAGAAAGCCTTTTACCACTGTAATCATCGACCCGCCTGCGCTCAGCATCCCTAATATCCTTTCGGTACCAACCTCTGCTCGTGTTATTGTCGTGCGTTCCTGAATAGACCACAAAATTTTCTCCATAGTTGTGTGGAATGTAAGGCGATGCCGGAAAGTTGTCGCCGAATGCAAACTGCAGGACTTTCATTCCGGGTAGCTGAAGTTTGTCAAGCAATTCATATACAGCGGGCGCGATGTCTCCAAGATCTTCAGCAATGAACGGCAGCCCGCCGAACGCTTGCCTCAGCACGTCAAATAGCGCTAGTCCTGGTCCCTCCTGCCATGTTCCGTTCTCAGCAGTTTGCTCGCCGCGTGGAACTTCCCAATAGTCAGCAAAAGCGCGGAAATGGTCAAGGCGCACGATGTCGAATAATTCTAGATTTTTTCGAAGCCGGTCAATAATCCAACGGTACCCCTGTTGCTTTAGCTTGTCCCACCGGAATACAGGCATGCCCCATAGCTGCCCCGTGGAAGCAAAATAATCCGGCGGAACACCCGCCATACCTTCTATCGCACCAGCTTCATCAAGTTTGAAGAGTTCACGGTGTGCCCACACGTCAACAGAGTTGTAGCTCACGTAGAACGGAATATCTCCAACCAGCCTGATAGACCTGTCAGCGCAGTATTTCTTTAATTTTCCCCACTGGGAGACAAATAAGAATTGGGCCCACTTGATCCTCTCCAGAGTTGGTGCATGCTGCTTTTCAATATCCTCAAGTGCTGCTCCCTGTCTGTCCCTTACTTCCTTCGGCCATTTGTTCCACGGCGCATTGCTGTAAAGACCCCGCAACACCTCAAACCGGGCGAAATCGTCGAGCCAGTAAGATTCCTTTTTGATGAAGGCCTCATATTCCAGGGAAAGAACCGGCGATGCATTGCGTTCAAACGCGGCAAACGCCTTTAACAGCAGATCGTCCTTTGCCAGCGTCGCCTGGCTGTACATCGCTATTCCGCGGTTACGCATCTTATACCGCTCGATGTCGTCCGCGTCCAGCAGGTTCAGGCCAACAAGATCCTCCGGGCTGATATAAAGTTCGCTACCTGCCATTGAAGAATAAGCGCTGTAGGGTGAGAACGCCGAATCAGCATCCGTTGGATTCAACGGCAACATCTGCCATAACTGTTGTCTTCCAACACCAAGAAGGTCCACAAATTTTCTGGCCTCCGGACCCATATCTCCGATACCGAATGCAGACGGCAATGAACTCAATGCCAGCAAGACGCCCGCCTCGCGCGCACGATAATCCTCTTCCAACAGCAACACCGCGAGGGGCAACGCCGTAAAAATTTCTGACAGAAGAATGGTTCCGTTGTGCTTACCGGACCCTTCCCATAAAACATGCTTCCATTGTAAAGGTGAATGCCCCGGCATAACGATGCGGGTATCCAGCCAATTCACTTCTAATGCATTATTTTCACCCGAATTAATTCTGGCAAGGTTCAGCGGTACAACCACAGTTATCCACGTTGCCCTGATTCGTCTTGCGAAGGCCATACAATTTGATTGGAGCCTTCCCTCGACCTCCAGGGGAATATATTCTCCCGCACTAAAAACATCGGGATAGGCATTGCGGAGCTTCAGCAATTGATGACTGATCCAAAGCTTGATGCTGCCATCTGCCCGTTCACTCCAACTTGTTGTAACAATAGTCGGATCGTTACTATAGGACAATACCTTATCCAATACTTTGTTGTGAAAACTGTAATCTACAATCCGTCGATTATCCGGATCGACCAATGACAGATCCCAAGATGTCGTTCCCTGATAAATATCGGGTACGCCGGGACACATAAATTTCAACATCGATTGACCTAACGAATTAATTATGCCGTAGTCCTGCACTTTCCGGTGGAGCGGGACAAAAGTTTTCATAAACGCAGTACCAGGCTGCAGAATTTGATGCACGAAATTTATAACTGCTGATTCATACGCCTCATCAGGCCTGGCCCAATCTGAGTAACGCTTTGCTTCACGCAACGCTTTAGAAAAATAGGCGCCAAGTCTTTCTTCTAACGATTCGACCTCTCCGTGTTCATAGACACCGACTAGCGTTTGATAAACAAAGTACTCGTCATTACGGTCTGGTGCGCCATTCTCCTTAAACTGATCATTTATCAGCATCCATTCGTTAACGGCTGAAATCCATTCGTTAGCGATGTCGGGTAAGACGTTTAAACGCATTCGCGCATCCTCTCCCCTTTTTGTATCATGGGTGGACGTTGCGTTAAGAGAAAGCGGCCATTGTGTTTGACGCTGTTGCATAGCTGCATGAAAGTCCGATACTGACAATCCAAAAAACTCAGGAGAATCGCCGACTTCATTGTGCCCAACAAAGCGATTAAAAGTATACATCAACGTGTCCTCTACTCCCTTCGCCATCAATGGACCGGTAAATTGCATGCATCGTTGATAAAATTGCAACGACCATTCCGCCAGGTCCCCTGATTCATCGTGAAGCAGGACAGCTTCAATGGCTTCAGAAGCGTTTTTCAGATGAGGTTTATATGCCGCACAGTTATCCAACACACTTTTGATCCGTTGCTTTTCCACATCCTCCAATGGAAACCGGTTACCATAATACCGGTAGACCGGAACATGAATAAGAAATTCGGCGATGCCCTCCGTGACCTCTCTCGCAGAAAGTGCGCGAGAACCTTGCAGCTTGTGCTCTACGAAAAATTTACAGAGATTTTCCAGTTCTCCCTTCATGGAATTGTAAAGAATAAAGGCCTTTTTCTCCCTTATTTTTTCATCCATTGGTTTATGATCATCACTGATGGTACGGTAAAAAGAAGAGAACTTGTTTTCAGCACTACTTCTGGTAAAGAGATTGTTAACGTAACTCAGGAATTCATATCCTGTCGTGCCCTGAATTGGAAATCTGGTGTCAAGTAATTCTTTCGGTTCGAGTATCTTTTCCACGACGATGTAACACTCAGGCCCGCACAATTGGCGCAGCCGTTGCAGATACTCTTTTGGATCGAAGAGCCCGTCAATGTGGTCCACCCTTATGCCGTCAAACAAGCCATCTTTCACGAGCGAATGAATCGTTTCATGATAGCGCGCGAAGACCTTTTCCGCCTGCATGTTGAGGCAGATCAATCCGTTCACGAGGAAAAAGCGGCGATAATTGATCTGGCTGTCTGTTTCCCTCCAGTCACAAAGGCGGTAGAACTGGTCGTCGCAGAGTTTCTTTAACCTTACAGGGTCGTTGTTGAACACCGTCAGAAGGTGGTCAATGTCAATTCGGTTCTCCGCGCCTGTGGTAAGAGAAGAAAATTGAAGCAATAATTCATGCCAACGGAAGGCATACTGAACGTGGTCGTTGACGTGATGAATCTCCTGTAGTTGGTCCAGAAAACCCTGCGTGGTATTCCGGCTTTCTCCTTCCCTTAGAATGGTACCGTAGCTACGGGAATTCAGTGGATAATACTGATCACCGTAGTGCAAACATAGTCTGCTCTGCCAGTAAACTATTTTCAGCGTCCTTGCCTTAATCACCGTGTCCAGCGTACCATCCAGAAATGGAACCATTAACCGATGACTAAAGAAAGCGCTCGCCCAACTGACGTCAAACACCGTGGCGTAGACCGACATGCTCCCCTTTTCAAGTACGTCCACCAACCATGGATTGGTACAATGAAAAGCCATATGGTTTGGAACGATATCCTGAATCCAGCCTATGCCTTCCTCCTTTAACTTCCGGATCAACTTACGCAGCTGATCGATATCGCCAATCTCCGGATTTATTTCGTAAGGATTAACTACGTCATATCCATGAAGGCTGCCTGGTGTCGCCTTAAAAATTGGAGAAGCATATATCGTTTTGATACCGAGGATCTTAAAGTAATCGACAAGGTCTTCGGCATGGAACAGCGTGAAGTGTTTATTGAATTGAAGGCGATATGTTGAAACAGGATTATACATTATCGTTGCTAAAGAGGATGAATGACTCCGCAGGCAGGGTAATCAAATTTCCCTGAACTGAAGTACTTTTCTTTTCCGGCCCTGACCAGTCGGCAGAAGCAGAGTTCATACGCACGTTCATTCCGTCGAGTGAAATTGGCGTTGTTATTTCACGGACATGCTGCGAAAAATTGAAAAAGCCGACAATGCTTGACACGTTGTGCCAGCGATTGACGACGAGCACTTGTTGCTCATCGACCACTCGAACTTTCATTTCATCACGCGTACCAGACGCCAATGGTTCAAGCAGCCTTCTAAGCGAAATAAGTTTCCTGTAGTAACGCAGCATGGCTTGGTGATTGCCTGCGTTGGGCAGATCCCATTGCAGTTTCGATGCCTTAAAGGTGTCGATTGACTGTGGGTCTGGTACTTCTTCTCCACGGTGAAAGTATTCAAACTCCTTTTTTCTACCGTTTCGCACAGCAGCAATAAGGTCCGCGTCCCTGTGGCTGACAAAGTACTGAAAAGGGTTCGTCTCACCATACTCCTCGCCCATGAACAGCAGAGGCAAATACGGACTTATCAGAACCGCCGCGGCCATTACCTTTTGCATTTCAAAACTCAGCAACGTGCTTGTTCGTTCACCGAGCATCCTGTTCCCAACCTGATCGTGATTTTGTGAAAAAACCACAAACTTCTCACCCGGTATCCCTGTAGCTTTTCGTCCAAAGGTTTTCTGTCTGTGACGTGAGTACATCCCGTCATATACGTACGCATCCATAAAGGACTTGGCCAGGTGTAGAAGTCCATCGAAGTCCTCATAATACCCAATACGTTCATTGCCCGCGGTGACACGCAGAGCATGATGGAATTCATCGATCCATTGAGCGTCCATTCCATAGCCGCCGTCCTCAATGCTCTTCAAATATTTGGGATCATTTAGATCGCACTCAGCAATTAAATAATATGGACGCCCCGTTTCTTTTGATAGCATATCCACATGCATTCTAATTTCACTAAGGACATGCACGGCACCAAAATCACGTATTGCATGAACGGCGTCCAAACGCAATCCATCGATATGGAAATCACGGAACCACATTAACGCATTCTCAAGGAAGAATTTTCTGACCGCGTCACTTCCGGAGTCATCAAAATTCACCGCGCTTCCCCACGGCGTTTTGTATTTGTCCGTGAAATAAGGGCCGAATTTTTCCATATTGTTCCCTTCAGGACCGAGGTGATTGTATACCACGTCCAGCACGACCGCGATGCCGCGCTGATGACATGCATCTACAAGCCGTTGTAATTCCAGGGGCCCGCCATAACCGTGGTGAACGGCGAATGGGAAAACGCCGTCGTATCCCCAATTTCTGTCACCCGAAAACTCCGCTATAGGCATGATCTCAATGGCCGTGATGCCAAGTTGTTGAAGGTAATCCAGCTTCCCTGAAATACCAGCGAAAGTGCCATCAGGCGAAAAAGTGCCTGTATGCAGTTCATAAAATATAAAATCGCGCAATGGTAAATTTTTCCATTGCTGATCCTGCCAATGATAATGATTTACATTGAAAACTTCGGAAGGCCCTTCGACACCTTCCGGCTGAAATTGTGAGGCAGGATCTGGGTAACGGGCAACGCCATCCAGCTCAAACAGATACCGGTCGCCAGGTTTTAGTTTGGGGGTAAGGCAGCTGAAGTAGCCATCGGCCTGCTCCTCCAATGTCACCTGATCATTGGCATCCGTAAGAATAACGGACACGCTGGCCGCACCTGGTGCCCAGACCATCACTTCGGATTCACCGCGTGATGAGAAATTGATACCAATCGATTTCCGGTTTGGATGTACTTTGTTCATATCTCTTTAGGAGACCTGAAAACGACCAGGGAGCGTCCCTCAACCGGAACGACCTCTTCCGGGCTAAAGCGACCTGCTTGCGCAAATATTCTGCTCGAAGTATCAAGCATTTTAACCCAAATCGTACCATAGCCCGCGGGTGGCAACTTAAATCCGAGGGATTCATGATGCGCGTTGAATACAATATAAAACGAGTCATCAATTAACTGCTTTCCTTTATCGTCACGCATACGTATCGCACGGCCGTTTAAATAGACGCCCAACGACTTGGCGAAATCGTGCTGCCAGTGGTTGTCTGTCATTTCGATCCCCTCCGGAAGGAACCAACTTATGTCCTCCAGACCGCGACCCTTTACAGCGCGACCCTGAAACCATTTCCGTCTGCAAAATACCGGATGTTCCTTGCGGAAGTGTATCAGCTTTTTTACAAACATCAACAGATTTTCATCTGCCTCTTTCCAGTTGACCCAGGAGATCTCGTTGTCCTGGCAGTAAGCGTTGTTATTGCCCCCTTGCGTACGACCGAACTCATCGCCGGCGACGAGCATAGGTATACCCTGAGATAAAAACATTGTCGTGAGATAATTTCTCTTTTGCTTTTCTCTCAACTTCTTAATTTCATTACTGGTTGTCGGGCCTTCTTCGCCACAATTCCAGGAACGGTTGTGACTTTCCCCGTCCCTGTTATCTTCCCCATTTGCGTCGTTATGCTTTTCGTTGTATGAGACAAGGTCTTCCAGCGTGAAGCCATCATGGGCTGTAACAAAATTGATGCTCGCTGTTGGCCGTCTGTTACTGTCCTCATATAAATCCGGACTACCTGTAAACCTCAGGGCAAACTCGCCAAGCATGCTGTCCGCACCACGCCAATAGTCACGCACGCAATCCCGGAATTTGCCATTCCATTCCAGCCATCCAGGCGGGAAATTGCCCACCTGATAACCTCCTTCACCAACATCCCACGGCTCAGCGATCAGCTTTACCTGAGAAATAACGGGATCCTGATGGATGATATCAAAGAAGGCACTTAATTGATTTACCTCATGAAGTTCTCTGGCCAACGTAGAGGCCAGATCAAACCGTAAACCGTCTACGTGCATTTCCAGGATCCAGTACCTCAGACTATCCATCATTAGCCTTAGCGCACTTGGAAGGTTTGCATTTAGCGTATTTCCTGTACCCGTATAATCGCGGTAGTATCGCTTGTTCTCCGCCAGGCGATAATAGGAAGCATTATCAACTCCTTTAAAAGACAACGTAGGGCCAAGTTCATTTCCTTCAGCTGTATGATTGTAAACGACATCCAGAATGACCTCCAGGCCTTCATTATGAAGTGCCTTAACCATTTCTTTGAACTCCACCACCTGTTCTCCCAACACTCCACTCGACGAATATCTTGCGTCGGGAGCGAAGTAACCTATTGTGTTATAACCCCAGTAGTTGGTCAAGCCCCGCTCCTTAAGATGCCTGTCTGCAACAAAATGATGTACCGGCATCAGCTCCACTGATGTGATTCCCAACGACTTTAAATACTTGATCGAATCAGGATGGCCAAGTCCGGCATAAGTTCCTCGAAGCTCCAAAGGAATACGTTCATTGAGTTTAGAAAAACCTTTTATATGTAACTCATATATGATTGTATTCTCCAACGCAATATCTGGCGATGTTTCATTTCCCCAGTCAAATGCATTGTCGATAACGATAGATTTCGGAATGAACGGGGCGCTGTCGGTCGTACTGAAACTTAAATCCTTTTCAGGATGATTTATCTCGTAACCGAATAGTGCATCATCCCAATCCACCGTGCCTCCTATTGCCTTTGCGTATGGATCAATGAGCAGTTTGTGCGGATTGTACCGATGACCCTGGTGTGGCTCATAAGCGCCGTAAACCCGATAGCCATATAGTTGACCGGGCTTTATGTTAGGCAGGTATACATGCCACACCTGGTGTGTTCGCTCCCACAGGGTGATTCTTTTATATTCTTTTTTTGCGTTTGCGCTCTTGAAGAGACACAGCTCTACTTTCGTGGCATTGTCAGCAAATAGCGCAAAATTCACCCCTTCCTTATCGTACGTCGCGCCTAAGGGATAAGGATGACCTGGAAATTGTTTCATGGTTTTGGTTCGGACGCTAATCTTGTTTGTAATTCTCTTTTCATCGCCCAGACAGGTGTTTTGGGATGTTGCCGTTCACTCTCGAGGAGCTTAGCGTGGTCGCTATCGGCTTCCTTCTGACGGGCCCCTTCCACATTCGATATGAAATCCTTTAAAATGTTCATGTAATTGATAAATGCCTCATAAGGCGAGGGATACTGACTAAAATAGCTTCTGTGACTGTCATCACCCAACTTGTGGGACGACATGTAAAAAAAATGATCACTGGTCTGAAGACTGCGCCATATGTCAACCAGGCTTTCATCTTCCACTAATGCAACCCTGTCTTGTTGGCCAGCCAATAATTCAAATGCCTCCTGCTGCATATCATTCCCAAGCCATGAGGAAAGGTCCTTGCCATTCGCGGACCAGGAAACGCTCTCAATGATCGACAGCGAATCAGTTTCCTGCGCCCGGAAAATAACCTCAGAGGCGGTTGACAACATGAATCTCGACGCTGACGAAAATCTTACCAGGAGGTCATGTATGAAATTGATTATACCTGCGTCCCGTTTAAAGTGTTCTCCCAAGGCTTCATAGTCCAGCCCAAGAACCACCGTTAATGAATCGGCGGGTAACGAATCAATCGACGCAATTACGCTATCGACCGTCAAGGTTGCCTGACCTGCACCGAATCGCGAAACAATCTGATCGCTCAACGCATCGTTTCGAAGCAATAATTTGATGGGTTCTTCGGGATGGCGATAGATTTTATTCTTACCTCCGGACCCCACAATTTTATCTGCCCCTTCGCAGACAATACCACGAAAGCCCATCTCGCCTACACACCTGCCAATTTCGTCATTGTAAATCAATTCAGCATTGCAAAATACGGTCGGGCTAACATTAAAATGGTGCCTGATCTTTTCCACATGTTTCACAATCTGCGCCTGAAACTCCTCCGGTGCTAAGAGTCCGCCGAGGGAATGATAACTCGTTTCAGCGAACAATTCAATCGCACCAGTTGTTGCCAACGCCTTAAAGTTTTCGAGTACGTCGGGAGCGTATTTCTCCATTTGATCCAGCGCCTCACCTGAAATCGAAAAGCACACCTTGATTCCTGGCTGTTTGGTCACCAACTTAAGGAGCATCGCGTTGGCCGGCTCATAACAATCGTGCGCCACCCGTTTCATGATGCTTTCATTTAGCTGATCATCAAAATAGGATTTCTTTTCTCCGGGCTGAGCCTGAGAGAACGTTCTTAAACGCCTGGGCTGATGTACCTCGAAAAAAACCACGATTTGTCGTTGCAAAATATTATTACCGGTTGGATTCATCTCGCTGCTGTCGTATCCTGAGTAGTCTGAATAATTGTAACAAATGACGGATAATTACTGCAACATTTACAAGCCAAAAAGGTTACCAAAATATCAATCTTTCAAGAGGCGATGCCTGCAACAATTTCTGCGGGTAATGGCACCTCCCGACGAAGCCTATATAATATCGTAGCGGACCGACCCCAATAAACTGTAAAAGGTGTAGAACTTATTCCCAACGTTATCCGCCCGTTCACGCCGACCAATGATGTATTTTCACCGAGCCTGGATTCAATCGCTATAATGTACACAAATAGGCAAGGTTCCGCCATCATAAATTTAACCTGCATTGCTCACTGGACATAAGTTTGTTAGGACTTCGATCGTAAAAAAATATTTTTTATGAATTCAAGAGATGGCGCCCACATTAGCGTATGGCAGCAAACAGTGGAAGCCATCTCTTGAATTCATAAAAAATATTTTTTTACGATCGAAGTCCTAACAAACTTATGTCCAGTGAGCAATGCAGGTTAAATTTATGATGGCGGAAC
>JANNPM010000211.1:0-2442 GCA_031400145.1 Chryseolinea sp.
TGAACCTGGCTCCACCTTCAAGCTGTTGACCATGATCGCGCTGCTCGAAGATAGTCCGGTCGAACTTACAGATAGTATAGACACTGGCAACGGAGCATTCGACTTTTATAATGAAACTGTCCGCGATCACGAAGAAGGCGGACTGGGTCGCGTCACCGTTCAGGATGCCTTTGAGCATTCATCCAATGTGGCAATGGCAAAGTTGGTAGACAAGCATTTTGGATTGCGTCCGCAAAAATTTGTCGACTACCTTGACAGGCTTAAGCAAACTGAGCCATTGGGAATACAAATCGCCGGAGAACCTAAGCCGAAGATCAAACGTCCAGGGCAAAAGGGATGGAGCGGTATCAGTCTGCCATGGATGGCGTATGGTTATGGTTTTGAGACAACACCGCTTCATACGCTGGCACTGTTCAACGCCGTAGCCAACAACGGGGTGATGATCAAGCCCGTATTCGTTAAATCGATTAACCGTGCTGATGAGGAGGAAGAATTTTTTGACACGCAAGTCATGAACAGGAGCATATGCTCCGACAAGACATTGAATAAGCTTCGTCTTCTGTTGGAAGGCGTTGTTGAAAAAGGAACAGCCAAGAACATCAAGGGTACACATTACCGGATTGCAGGCAAAACCGGAACGGCTCAAATCCTGGAAAAGGGTCGGTACACTAAAAAGTACATTACATCATTTGTAGGATATTTTCCTGCGCATGCACCAAAGTATAGCGCAATGGTGCTGATCAAAAACCCACGGGGATGGTATCAATATGGTAGCAGCGTAGCCGCCCCTGTCTTCAAAGAAATCGCCGATAATATCTACGCGCGCGATATCAATCTTCATCAGCCGATGGATAGTAGGAAATTTACACTCCAGGATGTACTGCCTGTTATCCGTGCCGGCAAGCAGCAGGACCTAACGCTGGTGTGCAATGAACTGGGCATATCCAATCATTCACAGACTGAAGAAGAGTGGGTAAAGTCTGCCAGAAATGGCGGCGGGGTCAACTGGAAGAAAACAAACGCATCCAACGGCGTCGTGCCTGACGTAACAGGCATGACCTTCCGTGATGCCATCTACTTGTTGGAGAAAACGGGACTAACCGTTGCATTTGAGGGAAAAGGACGTGTTGTAAGGCAGTCTGTGATGGCGGGTGCCAGGATAACCAAAGGGGGGAAGATATATATCAAGCTGGGATGATAACCAAGATCATAAGTGCCTGAATTGAAAGACATATTGTACAAAGTACCCCTGACATCAAGCGTTGGTGATATGACGTTGGATGTGAAAGGCATCTGTTTTGATTCGCGCAAGGCAGCGCGCGGGTTTATATTTATTGCCGTGAAGGGCACGTCCTCCGACGGTCACGCTTTCGTTCAGAAAGCTATCGAACTCGGCGCAAGTGCAATTGTATGTGAAGTGCTGCCCAAGCCTTTAGCCGATGGAATTACTTTTGTCACAGTGAAAAACAGTGCAGCTGCCTTGGGAATTATCGCTGCAAACTTTTTCGAGAACCCTTCTGAGCGCATGAAGCTTGTCGGTGTCACGGGAACAAATGGCAAGACCACCGTGGCGACGTTACTGTATAAGCTGTTCAGGACGATGGGCATCCGTACAGGACTGTTGTCAACCATTGAGAATAAGATTGAGGAAGAGGTCATCGCGGCGACACATACAACACCCGACCCAATCCAGTTAAATGAATTGCTTAAGAAGATGGTGACGGCAGGATGTACGCATGTTTTTATGGAAGTAAGTTCACACGCGATAGATCAGGAGCGCATTGCGGGCTTGAAGTTTGCGGGAGCCATCTTTACGAACATCACCCATGATCATCTTGATTATCATCAGACGTTTGAAAAATACATCACTGCGAAGAAGAAATATTTCGACGAGCTCAGTGGGGACGGCTTTGCCCTTGTCAATGCCGATGACAAGCGGGGAATGGTAATGATACAGAACACCAGGGCCACCAAGTACACCTACGGGCTCAAAAAAATGGTCGATTTCAAAGGCAAGATAATCACCAACTCCATTGAGGGGCTCGAGCTTGAGATAGGCGGTAAACACGTTTGGTTCAAGCTTATTGGTGATTTTAATGCATACAACCTTCTGGCCGTCTATGGCACGGCGATGTTGTTGGGATATGAATCCGATGATATTTTGACGAAGCTATCTGCGCTTGATGGCGCAGTGGGCAGGTTCCAGCTGGTTATGCCCGGATCAAGATTCACGGCGATCATCGATTATGCACATACGCCGGACGCATTACAGAATGTTTTGGAAACTATTGCTCACTTCAGAACCGGTAATGAACAGGTCATCACTGTCGTTGGATGCGGTGGCAACCGCGATCGCGCCAAGCGCCCGGTAATGGCTTCCATTGCATGCCGACTGAGTGATAAAGTTGTGCTCACTTCCGACAATCCCCGCGACGAAGAACC
>JANNPM010000236.1:0-11278 GCA_031400145.1 Chryseolinea sp.
GCCAGAGTGGCCCGGTAGAGTGCGTAGGCCGTCATCGCTGTTATAGCGGCTACGGCTACCGACCACAGGGCTGGAAAAGCAGCTAAAAGCAGATTGAGAGCCAGCCGACCAATAACGCCACCGCCAAACCACAAGGCGCTATCAGTTAGAGACAGCGAGGTCAATTCTTGGGCTGAAAGCGCAGGGCTAGAGCTGGCAATGCGGGCCAGTTTTTGGGTCATCTGCCAAACCCGGCGACCCAGGTGGGAAATTAGCTGGCAAAAGTTTCCTGCCCTTGCGCTAAGCGACAAGCTGGAACAACAACTTTCAGAGCGTAGCATCTCTATGCAGGTTCAGCACATTTTCTATCAGGATAGGGGCGCCCAGTATCGCAGCGTGAAAGTAGATACTACTGCATTTTACGGCACGCCGGATGCTACCTATTATCTCGATGACTATACCCGATTTCCAGTAATGGAGGAAATATTGCGCGAGTACGTTCCGGGTGTGCTGGTGCGCAAGAAACGCGATGGATTTCACTTCATTAACCTGGACCTGGTAAACAAAGGCGTTTTTGAAACGGACCCTTTCATCATACTGGATGGTACTCCGATATTTGACGCTGATGAGATTATGTCTTACGATCCATTGAAAGTCAAAAAGCTGGAAGTTGTTTTGCGCCGGTACTATACGGGCGTGTTGTCTCTCCCCGGGATTGTAAGCTTTACAACATATGAAGGTGATCTCAGCGGCTTTCAGTTGGATGCCAGGAGTCTGGTGATGGATTACGAAGGCTTGCAATTTCAACGTGAGTTCTACACGCCGAAGTATGAAAACAACAAGCAACGCGAGTCAAGGATGCCAGATCAGCGGAATCTGCTGTTCTGGTCACCCGCTACGGTCACCAACGTTGAAGGCAAGCAACATCTCGAATTCTACACCTCGGACCTTACCGGCGATTATCAAATTGTCATTGAGGGTATGGCGGCAGATGGCTCGGCCGGCAGCGCGACGGGTGGTTTTTCGGTGCGTGCCTTTGAAAATTGAGCTCGGCTGGAAAGATCTTTGACATCCATGTTTATCACCGCAGTCCAAGCCGCTGGAAGAGAAAACCCATCCCATATCCATACAACTGGATTAATGCGGCTGGCACTGCATAAAAAGAGACGGTCAGATCTTTGGACTCCTGCCACGCGTGAAGCAGGATTGCCACGAGGTAAATCAACAGTAAAATTCCCCCGGCGAAGGCGAGCGCAATGCTTATGAATGGCAGGATGAGTAGCGCAATTGTACCAAGGAAAAAAATACTGGGGAACCAGTGGGTAAGTCTGACTTGCCGGGGGTGAGCACGCCCTACCATCGCGCGGCCCCGCCCAAAGTTAAAGACCTGATGAAAAAATTGCCGAAAGGTCGTTCTCCTTTTATGATAGACGAAAGCATCCGGGATTAGCCCAACGGCAAATCCAGCCTTCCTAATGCGAATACTAAACTCTATGTCCTCGGCAAAATACGTGAAGTTAAAACCGCCCGCCGTCTCGAACACCTCGCGAGACAATCCCATGTTGAAGCTCCGCGGCAGAAATGTCTCGGTACTCTTTTTTCCTCCCCGTATCCCGCCCGTTGTAAGGACGGATGACATCGTGTATCCCATTGCCCGTTGAAGGGTAGTAAACTTTTCGTGCGCTTTGTCCGGTCCTCCCCACGCATCCCATCCATTGATGGAAAGAGAGTCAGTAATTGCAGGAAAGTAAGTCGCCGGAATGATGCAGTCCGAATCAAAGCTGATAAAGTATTTGCCGGAAGCTTTAGAAAAGCCAAAATTCCTGGACGGCCCCGGGCCTTCGTTCTGTTTGTAGAAGTAATGAACGACAAGCTTATCGCGGAATTGATCAACAATGCGATCACAGCGGTCCAAAGATCCGTCTTCGACAACTATCACTTCAAAATCCCGAAAGGGCTGTTGTACCAGACTGGTGAGTAGCTCCAGGATCTCAAGAGGTCTGTTGTAGACTGGTATAATGATCGAAAACCGGGGGCTGCTCATGAGCTTTAGCACGCAAGATAAGAACTGGCCGGACGGTAACTGCAGTCTGTCCTGCTACCCCTCCACCCTGATCCCTATTAATTTTTCCTCTATTCCAACCTTATCTATGACCAGATATTCCCGTTTGGAGAAGGACTGCATAGCGATCATTTCCGCCAAAAAGCCGGTTACAAATAACTGGACGCCTATCACTACCGCGATCAGTGCCATGTAGAAAATAGGTTGATCAGTGATATCTCTTTTTATAGGCACAAGGGTAAAGTAGAGCGCATCGATCTTATCCCAGAATAATTTAACCGTGAGCAGAAACCCCACTGCAAATGAAAGTGTCCCCCAGGTACCGAAGAAGTGCATTGGTTTCTGCCTGAAACGGCTAACGAAGGTTACGGAGATAAGGTCGAGAAACCCGTTGATAAATCTCTCCAGGCCGAATTTCGTATAGCCATATTTTCTCTCGCGATGCTGAACTACCTTTTCGGTGATTCTGGCAAAACCTGCCCACTTGGCAATAACCGGAATATACCTGTGCATTTCGCCATACACGGCGATGTTCTTCACAACCACCGACTGATAGGCTTTCAAGCCGCAGTTAAAATCATGGAGCTTTATCCCCGAAAGCTTTCTGGTGATATAGTTAAAGAATTTAGAAGGAATTGTTTTGGATATCGGGTCGTGGCGTTTTTTCTTCCAGCCCGAAACCAGGTGAAACTTCTCCTGAATGATCATGCGGTAGAGTTCCGGAATTTCATCGGGGCTATCCTGCAGGTCGGCATCCATAGTGATGACAACCTTGCCCGTGGACGCGCGAAATCCCGTTTGTAAAGCCGCAGATTTCCCGAAGTTGCGGTTAAAACGTATACCCTTCACGTTAGTGTTGGTTTCGTTTAAGGCAATTATCTGACCCCATGTGCCATCAGTACTACCGTCGTCGATAAAGATCAGCTCGTAGGTTAAATTGTGTGCTTCCATCACACGATTTATCCATTGGCTTAATTCAGGGATTGATTCCTCCTCATCCTTAGCCGGAACTATCACTGAAATATCTGGGCTCATTATCGTGCTCAGCCTACCTGCTCGGGTCGCGGTTTTTGGGTGAAAATAGAGATAATCAATGACACCACCACAAGCGTAATGACACCGAAGATGATTCCAAAAAACAACATCGCTTCGGGATTAGTGAACATATTCACAAATTTCATGGCCATTTCAATTTGTTCTTCCGATTGTCCTTTGGCCTGCATTTCCTCGATCGCCTTGTCGCGGATGGTCATTATGAAGCTTTCGTCAATAAATTTCAGGTAAATATAGGTAAAGACACTGGACGTCACTGAAGCCACTAGACCTATCCAGAAGCCTATTCCAATCCCCTGGCCATAGCTCATGAAACCATCGCCATTATCTTTGTAATACTTATGCGCCAGAAATACAATTACTAGCGAGATAAGGTTCGTACCCCATCGGCCGATCCCTTGCGACATATCAAGCTCAGCCAGCGCGAAGATGAGAAAATAGACGATTGAAATCACGCCAAAGATCATCCCATAACGGATTCCAACGGTCCTTGTAGTAAGTGCGGGGGTGATGGTATCTTCCATAGAGTTTATGTTTTAGGTTGCCTTCTTAAAATTACTGAAAGTATGATGTTGACAAAAAAACCGATCACTAATCCATGAATAAAGTATGTAATGGCCAGTGTGAAAATATTAATCGCAGGCAATGCCGCTACATTACGCTCGTAGATATCTTTTCCGATCCGCTCTATATCCTCCTTCGAAATGGACTTTACGTATTCTGTCACTTTGACAATATAATTCTTTACAAAATCAGCTTCGAGATAGCCGAATATGAGCAGGAGGACTGCGGCCAGCGCCGACAAGGTAAATATTACCGCGAACCCGCCCACCATTGCCTGGGAAAAATACAAAACGCCACCCTGGTCGTAGTCTCTGAACTCCCTTAGGGCAAAAAAAATAAAGATTCCAAACAACAGGACGCGGAAATCAAGGAATGGCGATACCAAGAGTGGATGCCTGCCGAGGTAATACATGATCACCAATAGCACGAACGCAACCACTCCTCCCGCCAGGCCGTAGCGCAGAGAGATGCGGAACAGTTTATTAAGCATCATTGCACCTATATATCAAACTGTTAACCTCAATCATCAATCCGCACACGGCCGTTATTAAACACTGCAATAGGTTTTCCTCTAAGCTCGGTTCTAAGCCAGGGAGAATTTTTCGATTTGGAAAGATTGGATTTTTCGTCAAACATCCAGCTTTTAAATGGGTCGAAAAGCGTCAGGTTGGCCCGAGCATCCGATTCAATAACAGGCACCTCAAGCCCCAGAAGACGCCTGGGGTTAGACGTTACCTTTTCAACGAGCACCTCCCAGTCAACGCTATTGCTGAGTTTGACAAGCTGTGCGCCGAACGTCTGAAGATTAATCATGCCAAAGTCAGCGAGATCAAATTCGAGATTCTTGCTTTCGTCCTCGTGCGGGGTGTGGGCTGAGCACAATACGTCAATCGTTCCGTCCTTGAGGGCTCTGATGAGCGCGTCATTATCAGCCTTCTCCCGCAACGGTGGATTGACTTTGTAATTTGTATCAAAGTCTGAGAGTACGCTGTCGTCCAGCAATGGCTGATAAATTGCTATATCGCAGCTCACATTCATCTTCCTCTTGGCGGACCTGATCAAATCGATCGCCTTTGCTGACGAAATCCTGGAAAAATGCAACTTGCCGCCCGCATACCCCAGTAGTTCCAGATTCCTGCCAACTGCTATGTCCTCCGCAATGCGTGGCATGCCTTTCAAGCCCAGCACTGTACTATGCGGACCTTCGTGCATTTGTCCAAAAAGATTCAACCAGACATCTTCGGGATGATCAATCAGCAGCCCGTTAAACTTCTGCAAATACTGAAGGGACTTCAGGAAAATATCCGTATGCCATATAGGCTTAAGTCCGTCGGTGAAGCCAGCCGCGCCTGCCTCATGCAGATCTATCATTTCCGTTAGTTCTTCACCTTTATTATTCTTTGTAACCGCCGCGAGTGGATGTATCTGAACGAGTTGGGTGTCGTTGGACTTAATTAGGTAGCTGATCTCATTCTTTGTCTGTACACAGGGAGATGTATTCGGCAATACCGCAAGGCCGGTAAAACCTCCGGCGGAGGCGGTTTTTGACAACGACTCAAGGTCTTCCTTATGCTCCAGTCCTGGGTCACCGACAAAAGTACCGAGATCAAACCAACCGGTGGTAAGTTTCATGCCGTCGGCCTTAATGACCTTGTCTGCTGTGTACAGCTTATCGCCGATCTCAGCAATACGACCGTTGCTGATCAAAACATTTTTTACTTTTTTGTGGTGGGACGAAGCTGCATTAACGATTTCAGAACCTTGTATCAGTATTTTCATTGATCAATGTTTCATTACTGTTACTTCAGAAAACGGATCAGCAGAATTTCAGCGAAAACGAAAAGGATCGCCATTGATAGCGCGTATTTCCATAGTGGTTTGCCCAAATATCGCTCCTTTATTTCGTTGCTGAAAGCATCCTGTTCTCCGACCTTGAAAATTGTGACGTTGTCTCCGTCGCCCAGCATTTTCTTAACCTCCGCTCCCGAGTACTGATCCATCAATGACTCCGCCTTATCAAGGTTAAATGCAATGAGATTAATTGTATCTCCCCTGAAAACTACATTGTAAAATCCGCGGCTGATAGAAAATTTTGGAATGTCAAATATCACTTCGTCGTTGACTCTCCTTTGCGCAGGCACAACTTCTTCTTCACGCCCTATCCATCGCAATGGTTCTTCCCCATTCAGACTGTCCACATGTATCCTGATGAAGCTTTCCCGCATGGTGTAGTACGTCTTGAAATCGTCTTTCTTACCACTGGCAGCGATACGGTACATGACGGGAACGAACAGCGCATGATTGTAAAAATCTGTTTGTGCCGCGTCCAGTGCACAGCTCAGCAAATACAATTGCCCGACTTGATTGAACTTTGACAAGAAGGGCACGTCATTCTTAAACTGCAGGATCGCTGTACGATCACTTCCCCAATCGAGCAATCTGCTCGCACGCGGCATTGCCATGGACACCGATTTTTCCTCAAAAACATTCTGAAAAAATGGATTTGAGAAGTCTGGTCTCCCCAACTCGGCTGGAGTTGTTGTTTGCGACACCCTAAGAGATGGTAGCTGAAGGGCTGTCCGAAAATTCTCTGCGTTTGGCGCTGCACCAGGGATAACGAGAGCGGTTCCTCTGTCTGAAACAAACCTTCGCAACGCGCCGGCAAGAGAAGGTTCAATTTCATTTAAGCCATTCACAACAACCAGGTCTGCCTGCTGCATCAAGCTATAGTTAAAGTTAATGAACGGAAAGGATTGAAAGCTGAAGATGGCATCATTGCCAAATACCTTTTGCACGGGTGTAGTTTTGGAATCTGCTTTAACTTCGAGCACCCGTATTTTGGTGGTAAAGTTCAAAGCCAGAAAGAATTCGTTGTCAAAACTGACGGGAAAGTCGTTAAACGTCACCTTGCCCTCATTCAATCCAGAAAGGCTGGTGGCCAGTTCGAAAGTTGCTTCCGCCTTTCCACCGTGCGGTATATCAACCGTTGTTGTTCCCTCCTGAATATTATTCAACGTTAGCTTCAAATTGAGCTGCTTCACATCCTTTTTCCCATCCTGCCGCACAGTTATGTGAAGGATATTTTTACCTCCGCCTGCCGAGAAGGGATTTTCCAGGAATGCGGAATCCACGAAGACATTGGATTGCTCATTGTATTTGATCGGAACAAGATGAAGCCGGGAGTTACTGTCAGCGGCATGGGTTTCTCCAAGCGTTGACTTTTGAAGGTCGGCTATCCAGAAGATCTCTTTTGCTCTCACCTGTTGATCATGCTGAATTTTCTCCTGCACCTCCTGCAAAGACCGGGTGACCGGCGATAATCTCACCTGGGTGAGGAGGTCAAGTACCTCGGGTTTTGTTTTGAATGTGTTTGAGTATGGCGGAAAGTCATTCGTTATCAACCTGTACCGCGCATCCGGAGGAAATACGTCAACGATGCTCCTGGCAAAGTTGAGGGCGGCATCCAGCCCACGCGTTTTGTCATCGACCTGGGCGGACATACTCTGCGAGTTGTCCAGGTATAAAATGATATTTCTGTTGCTTCCAAGTTGTTCACGGGCGGGAATTACCGGCTGGCTAAAGGCAGCCACCAGGAAGAATAAGAAAAGGAGCCGCGATGCCAGAATGAGGTAGTGCCTTAACCTTCGCTTGGCAGTTGTAGCTTCTTTAATATCCTTTAAGAACCTGGTATTTGAGAAATAAACGCGCTTGGTCTTCCTGAAGTTAAACAAGTGTATGACTACCGGAATGGAGAGTGCGGCCAGTGCCCATAAAAAGGATGGAAACAAAAAGGTCATACAGGCAAAACTAACCAAAAAAGGTTGTTATGATACCCTAATTATATAAACGACTTAAACAGGGTAGGCACCCCGTAGTGCTTGATGAAGCCAGCGTATCCGCGTGATCAGTTCCTCATAACCGAGAAACAATCCTCAATTTTTGGATTCTAAGCTCCATCATAATAACTTGTTAAATAATATATCCGCAAAAATTCAAGCCGCCGTTTGCGGGAGTAGATGCCGCCGTTATGCTCGATTCGATGGGCTTTGTTGCTGAACTTCATGCTACCAATCTTTTTCTGATAAGGATGTAGTAGTTATGACACCTCAACCCAACGCCTGACTGCACGGTATGAACAGACGGCTTGTAATTAAAATTTGTGGAGAGCTTGAGTTAACGTTGAATGAACGCAATCTGTCGTTGAGTAAATTTTATACAGCAGATGAGGTGTTTGCGAGCGGTACAATGGGAGAGTTAACACCAGTGATTGAAATAGACGGACGTATAATAATTAACCGTGCCGGCAAAAATTATGACAAAACTGAACGAAGACCATTTTCAAACCCCCATACCTTAACTATCCGAACCCTTATTATTTAACCTATGGCTAAAGCATCCAAAGAACCCAAGCTCAAATTACTTTCCGGTGAGACCTGGAAGGAACTGAAACTGAAGAAAGGCACAACTACAAAAAAATATGCCGTTTCTGATAAGGGTCGAATCGTAAGCTTCAAAACAAAACTTGAAGAAGGTTACATTCTGAAACCCCGCCTTACCCAGGGGTATCCCAGCATTACGATTGGCCGGGAAGAAACCAGGCAAAATTATTACATCCATCGCCTGGTGGCTGAATATTTTTGCAAACAGTCGGGTGGCGCTTGCACTTTTGTTATTCACGTAGACCATAAAAAGGAAAATAACAAGGCATCCAATCTTAAGTGGGTTAAGCACGAAGATCAGATTAAGCACGCCCTGAAAGATCCAAATGTGTTGGTTCGGATGAATCCCGACGAGGGACCAAAACTGACAGCCGATAAGGTTAAGTCTATCAAGACTGCGCTATTCAGATCCAAGAAGCAGCCAACACTGAAGGCGCTTGCAAAAAAATACCGCGTCTCCGACATGCAGATCCATCGCATAAAAACCGGTGAGAACTGGGGGCACATTAAAGTGTAAATCACACATCCCGACACGGCACCTTGGAGGCCATTTTGGCTACGAAGACTTTGATAGGCTGTCAAACGTGAACAGGATGGCGACTTGCGCTCCATATCCCATAATGTCGGCAGGGCATTTGCAGCTGCGTGCCTCCGACCACTAGTATAAAAAATTAGGCTGTGAATCAGGTAACTGTAGTTATCTTGTGCGGTTGTATGGTTACAAAGTGATAATTATTATGAGAGTTTCGATTAGATTTTTTTTTCTGACGGCTTTTACGGTTCTGTCCTTAAATGCGCGGGCCGTCGGGTTTTCCAACATACTACTGCTTCAAGACACCTCGCTGGGTGATACAGTCAATATTCCCAAAGACTGGTTCCTTCGCGATCCTGAAGCTGATCACATGCAAGGCGTCAGTGCAGAAAAAACTTACAGCACCCTTTTAATTGGCAGGCCTTCAAAAACCGTATTGGTCGCGGTGATCGATTCGGGTATTGATGTCGAACATGAAGACTTGAAAGATGTTGTATGGACAAATGAAGACGAGATTCCAGGAAATGGTGTAGACGATGATAAAAATGGCTATGTCGATGACATACATGGCTGGAATTTTATCGGGGGAAAAGCAGGGAATGTTGACGAGGATACCTACGAAGTTACGCGGGAATATGCCCGTCTGAAAAAAATCTTCGAAAACATGGATGAAAAGAAGGTGACGAAGAAAAATAAAGCTGACTATGAAAAATGGCTGGTGGTGAAAAAGAAATACGATAACGACTTCAAGGCAAACAAAGATCAGTACGACCAGTATAAGCAACAATACGAATTATATGAAAACGCCTATAGCACATTGCGCTTTTGCGATAGCGTTGTGAGTACGAGTCTTGGCAGGCCGGTTAGCAAATCTTCCCTTGCCGAAGTTATTGAGACCAACGATACCGTCCGTTTTGCAAAGGAAACACTGGCCAAGGTCATGGAGAATGTTGAAGGCGACATCGCAGTTTCGGAATTCCTGGAGGAACTTAAGGATCACCTGCACCAGCTCAAAAACGGCGTGGACCATTACGGAACTGCTGTAGAATACGGATATAATCTGGACTTCAACTCGCGCTCGGTCGTAGGGGATGACCCTGGCAACCTTTATGAAAAGGGATATGGAAACAATGACGTGGAAGGTCCTGACGCCCGGCATGGTACACACGTGGCTGGAATTATCGGTGCAAACCGGAAAAATGATGTCGGCATTAAAGGCATTGCTGACAATGTGAAGATAATGTCTGTGCGCGCTGTCCCCAACGGTGATGAACGTGATAAAGACGTTGCTAATGCCATTCTCTACGCCGTAGATAATGGCGCCAAAGTTATTAACATGAGCTTCGGTAAGTCATTCTCACCGCAAAAGGAAGCGGTGGACAAGGCAGTTAAATATGCCGAATCGAAAGGTGTGCTGCTCATTCATGCGGCTGGCAATGATGGTGATGACCTTGACAAGGAATCGAACTATCCGAGTAGGATTCTTGGAACCGGAAATGAAGCGAACAACTGGCTTGAAATCGGTGCGTCTTCCTTCGGGGCAGATGAAAATTTCGTTGGCTCCTTTAGCAACTATGGAAAAAAATCGGTAGATCTTTTCGCCCCCGGTGTGCAGATATATTCTACGATCCCCAATAACCATTACGAAAATCTTCAGGGAACCAGCATGGCTAGTCCCGTGGCCGCAGGGGTTGCAGCATTGCTTTGGTCTTACTTTCCTGATTTAACAGCTGCTCAGGTGAAACAAATTCTGAAACAATCTACCCGGAAATTCGATGGACTTACGGTTACGCGCCCAGGGACAACGGATGGTGTTCCCTTTACTTCGCTGAGTGCAACGGGAGGGTTAGTGAACGCATATGAGGCCGTAAAACTGGCAAATTCGTTTAAGGCTCAACCCTTAAAAAAATAACAGACCTATCTCAGGCGGTTCGGGCACACCATGGTGCGAATACGCAGCTATTTGCGCCATTTTTTTATCCGCAAGCTCTCACTAACGCCCGGGGCTGGGCATGTCAAAAGATCTCAAAAACCGCCAGGAATTAGGGTTTTTTAGATAAAAACACGCTACTTTTATGGCAATATCAAGTTACATAATGGCGCTCAGCATTGAAACACCCATTCCTATCGTAGATGGTACTGCCATCACGCGTGAAGAATTTCAAAACACATATTACAGACCGCAGAAACCCGTAGTTTTAAGGGGGTTGTGGAAGCAGTATCCGGCTTACACGAAGTGGACTATGGAATTCTTCCAGGAGACCATGGGAAGCATTGAAGTTGGCCTGTTTGGAAACCGTAAAGAAGATATTTCCAAGACATTGCAGGTGCCAAATGCCACGATGCGTTTCGATGAATATCTTAATCTCATTCAGCGGGAGCCAACTGACCTCCGCCTGTTTCTGTTTCCGATATTCAAGCATAAGCCTGAACTTCTAAAAGATTTCGGTTATCCTCCAATCGCCAGCGGTTACATAAAAATCCCGTTCATGTTTTTCGGACCTCCCAAATCGATCGTCCGGATGCATCAGGATATTGATATGAGCAACGTCTTCCTGACGCAGTTCCACGGACGGAAACGCGTTGTCCTGTTTGCTCCTGACCAGTCTGATCTCTTGTACAGGCTTCCCTTTAACGTACATTCCACGG
>JANNPM010000246.1:0-12025 GCA_031400145.1 Chryseolinea sp.
CCGGATCCAGCGCAAGGTGCGTGTTCGCGTTTCGGACACCGAGAACATGATCAAAAAGGATGCGCTCCAGTTTCAGAAATACAGGACCAACCTGGCCGATGCCACCACGCTCGCCCAGCAGCTCGACCAAAATCAAAAACAACTTAACTCCGACTATAAAAAGGCTAAGCGAGGTAAGAAGAACCGTTCTATCATCAACGCCGGACTCGGCGCCGTCACCGGCTTCACCCCCGCGGTCATAGAGAACGACAATGACTCGGAGGTAATCGCGGGCATCGGCGGCACCACAGTATTGACTTTTGGCACCCTTGAGGCAACTGAAGTAATAGGCCGTTCCAAGGAGGGGATCCTGGAGAAGATAAAGCTCAGCATTGACCTCCGGAACAAGATACAGTCTGTCGGCGACGATTTTGCGCGGAAATATGCTCTCAAAATCGCGCGACGCGCCCCAGATTTTGAGAAGGACATCGAGAAGTTCCGGACAGCGTTGAGCGACCAACGGATCGTCTTACTTGAGCTCGATGCTTATGTCAAGCCTGGCCGCGTAGAGGATAAGGACATCAAACGCGTTTTTGTGGATTTTGTTGAAGAGCAGAAAGACGCCCCCTAGCGAATATAAAGTTGGGCTGGCGCCTTTGGCACATTTCGAATAAAAGTATAAATTTGCAGTCCCAAAATAAACCGCAAAACACAGAGGAGTGGCAGAGCGGTCGAACGCGGCGGTCTTGAAAACCGTTGTACCGCAAGGTACCGGGGGTTCGAATCCCTCCTCCTCTGCCAAGTAGAAACTAAAGCAAATCAAAACCTCGAAATCCCTATGATTTCGAGGTTTTTTTGTTTTTAGGCGAGTCAAAATCAAACAAAATATCATGATCCCTGTGGTACCAATGTGGTACCAAGGCAGCCAAGTAATTCTTGGTACCACAAATTGGTCTAATGCACTGTAAGTCAACTGGTTCATAACGTGAACATCTTGATTCTGTGTGTTAAAAGTGTGAAACTTAACTAAAACCAATTGGGATTATGAGACAGACAATTTCAGTAAAGTTTTTTGCTCGCAAAGACAGAGCAATTGCAGGAGGAATGATTCCGATCTCCATGAGAATCGGTATCAACAGGCAACGCATTAACATCGTAACCAAGATCCATGTCAAAGAATCCGAGTGGTCTCCTGACGAGGGGAAGCTAAAACCAAAAACTCGTGATGCTCAAAAGCTAAATGATCTCCTTGATGGCTTCAGGATAAAAGCGTTCGATTGTCAACGCGAGTTGATGAATGAAGGGAAACCAATCACACTTAAAAGCATGAAGGCAAAGTGGTTCGGTACGTCACTTGAACGCCAGGTGATGCTGATGGAAGTTTTTACTCAACACAATGAACAGATGAAGGCGTTGGTCAACAAAGAATTCTCTCCGCTCACCTTGGAACGTTACGAGACATCATTTCGGCATACGCAGGAGTTCATGAAATGGAAGTACAAGAGCAGTGACATTGACATCAAACAACTTAAGTATGAGTTTATAGCTGACTATGAATTCTGGTTGAAGTCAGTCCGGAATTGTGATCACAATACTTCGATGAAATACCTGTCGAATTTTAAGAAGATCGTTCACATCTGCATAAAAAATGGTTGGCTTACGCGTGATCCCTTCGTGGGATTCAAATTGGCTAAACGGGAAATTGAAAGGCCGTTTCTTGTAGAGGAAGAACTTACGAGAATAATAGATAAAGAATTCATTATGCCGCGGCTTCGCCAGGTGCGAGACATTTTCATTTTCTGTTGTTACACTGGCTTGGCTTACGCTGATGTTGAGAAGCTGACACGGGAAGAGATAACCATCGGAATTGATGGAGAAAAATGGATATGGACAAGCAGACAAAAAACCGATTCAGCTACAAGGGTCCCATTGCTTCCACATGCACTCGAAATCCTTGACCGCTATAAAGACGATCCACAATGTTCGGTGAAAGGACGGCTGCTTCCAGTTCTCAGTAATCAGAAAATGAATAACTACCTGAAAGAGATATCGGACGCTTGCGAGATAACAAAGAAAATGACATTTCATACTGCGAGGCATACTTTCGCTACGACAGTGACCCTGACCAATGGCGTACCTATTGAGACCGTAAGCAAAATGTTAGGACACCGGAATTTAAAGACGACACAGCACTACGCGAAAATTTTGGATAAGAAGGTTAGTGAGGATATGAAGATTCTGAAGACCAAATTTAACAAGAGCGACTCCGATTCTATCAAGCTAGAATCTAGATCATAGGAATTGTAAGTTGTTGGAAAACGAGGTCAATCGATTAATAGAACCTTGTTTCGTATATTTCCTTGTTGTAGACAATTTTAAAATATGAGAATTGAATTCAAGCTATTGATTGGATTTTTAATAATTGTTGGACTGGGATTGTATTGGTTTTTCAGTGGAGTAGCCGATGCCTTTTCGGGGACATACAATCGGATCGAGCTAACTTCGGTTGACAACCAAAAGATATATATTAAATCACATAACTGGGGAGTGACCGGAGATCATCAATTAACTATCATAGAAACGAATGACGAAAGGGAATTTGAACCGGATTCAACCAAGCAGATGATTTTCAAAGGACTAGAACCATTTCTCTACAGAGTTTCCAATGACACATTGTTTCTGATCTTGAGAAAGAAAAGTACAATCCCCAATGAGTTTAACTCACCCTGGACAATCATCCAAAGTGAAGTTGACAATCCGACAATGATAAAATTGAGACGGGACCCTGAATTGAAGAGCATGTAAAACTGCCTGCAATAAAAGCTATAAGTCATACCGCCACGATTGATATCTAATTTGGTTATTTTGGTGTGCCGGAGCAAAACTTTGCGAGACATTAATTTATGAAGTTTAGACTGACAATAATACTGACATTGATTTGGACCGCTGCTTCCTTTGGACAATCAAGCAAAGACGGACTGATTGGTGTTTATAAATCAAATGAAAATTCTCTCGAGAGATATTCAATAATGACTCTTGAAAACAGCAACAGATTTGTTTACAAATACGGACTAGGCGGATGTCAAGGAGAAGTAAAGGGGACGTGGAAAATCATTGACAAAAAAATAGTATTTGAAAACGACCCGACATTCCTTAATGACGCAATTGTTCACTACCCAAATTTAGGCTTGATAACGTGGACTGTAAAAACAATTGGAATAAAACCGGAACGGACTGTTGATTCTGGCTGCTTGAAGGAGGATAACCTTCATCTAAAGGAAGGAGTGATTTCAAGTGACGACTTCAATGTTTCTATCGTGAGGCTAATCGCGACACCCGAAAAGTATCATGAGAGAAAAGTTCAGGTACAGGGATTCATGAATCTGGAGTTTGAGGGTGACGCAATCTATTTGCACAAAGAGGACTACGAAAAAGGACTAACCAAGAATGGGTTTTGGGTAACGTTCTCCGAAAAGTTGGACAAAAAAGAAATAACGAAATTGAATAGGGAATATGTGTTAATAGAGGGCACATTTAATAAAGACCGACATGGACACATGGGGCTATTCGGAGGAGAGATTTATGAAATCACACGAATAATAAAGTGGGGAAATTAAACAGCACGCAACTACTTTCATATATTAATAAGTCATGCCGAAAGAGTTTGATGATTGATTATTCATTTGTTTTGCCGGCAGGCCTAATATGCTGGCCTTACTAGCAATTTTGTTTATGCGAATTATAGCTAAATTCTATCTATCATATAGCTTACTCTATTTCGCTCTCCGACTGTGGAGGAGAAATCTTGATTTTCTTCCTGAAGTAGAAGGGAACTTTTTATTAACCGAAATTTTATTATTTTTTATAACATGCTTGCTATTCAGAATAAATTTGAAAGTCCATGCAGGAATGAAAGACAGCTTTTATACCCACGTTTGTTTTATTCTGACTCTAGTAGTTTTAAACAGCCTTTATCATAATGTTTATGCATACTTAATGATACCTCACGTCGGTTACTTTTCATTCTCTGTTTCCTACCTTGTATCCTATGTATCAATAGGATTGGTGGCATCAACAGTATCATTGTTTATAATGAAGATAGTTAACAGTGTTTATGAGAAATACTATTAGCGTTCTTAGTCTATTGGCAATTGCTATTGGTAGTCTCTATGAAAATAATTATTTAATTAGTCCAAATGAAATTATTTGGTCTGACTCGGTGCACTTAAGCTGGACGGATTTTGCTGGTTTTGAGCTTCCTGGTAAGGAATTGGAATTGCAGATACAACTAACAGAATCCCAAAGAATAATTTTCACGGCTGTCACGGTCACAGACATTGTTTGTGAAAAAAAAGGCGGCAGCTATAGTGTACGCAGCGTTTTTTATCGTGGAAAATCGTTCTATAAGATACTTTCTGACAACTTCATGCCGACTGATGAATCTCTACGTCATGAATTGTATCATTTTCATCTCACCGAACTAAATGCTCGCTATATGAGACGAGATCTATATGCAAAAGGTAAGTCAGTTGCTGAACCTGACATGGACTTGCTTTTACAGAAATATGATGATAAAGCAGATAGTGCGTCCAAAGCCTATGATAAGTTCACTCGGCATGGAATTAGTGTTGCAAATCAGAAGACTCTAGAAAAGACAATTGATAGTCTGCTGTTATTGACCGGTAACCTAAAATGAATGGTAAAAAAGAAGCTCAAGGAACCGCACTCCAGATCAAATATGTGCACTTCCAAATTTTGTAATTTTATCACCAAATTTTAACAACATACACTAGCGGTATTTGCAAGGTCTTCATAGCATGGACAAACTATTACGGATCCCCAGTTGGATACTCTTTATTCTAATGGTCATTGTTCCGGCTACATTTCCGAATTCCCAATCAGGAGAATTCCTTCAAATTGGCTATGCGAGCTTGATCGTATTTTGGATAATAAAAGTAGACGAAGAACTGTATCTTAGAATCAAGGGTAAGGCTGCAATAAGCTTTAATATCTTGATGTTCGGGCTCCTATTCGCGTTACTTTATTTTTCCGTGGTAATGATATTGACTGACGGATATGTTATTGAAACAGGCAAAGATAATTATGCTGAGTATGGTTGGTTGATCTACATATACGTACCGGGCCATTTGGTCTCATTTGCGGGGTACTTATATGGAATTCATTTTACAGCTTACACAATTCATGTTTTGGAAGATCAACTTTTCGGAGAGAGAACGAGTTACGCGGCTCTTCTCGCCGCATTGTTCTTTTTTCCAATCGGTATTTGGTGGACGCAGCCAAAAATAAATCGCATATTAAAAGGTAAATTGGTGGAGTAGTCGCATGAGCACATCGGAATCGGACCGTAGCTGTACAATCGTGCAGCGAAACAAAAAGTCACGAAGGCATTGCTGTTTCATTTTGGTTGAACAAGGTCGCTGTGGCCAGGCATTGCATATAACTTGACTTCTTATTCACATACGTTGAAGGAGCAGGCCCGAACTATTTATGAAATTTGGACTCAATCAAGAATCGAGGGAGAGAGTTGAACCCCAACCAGGATTATTAGCAATATGCCCACTCTGTGAATCCGAGTTAGTTGCTAAATGTGGCGATATCAATGTCCATCATTGGGCTCATAAAAGGCAACATAGCTGCGACCATTGGTGGGAAATTGAGACTGAGTGGCATCGGAAATGGAAGAATAGGTTCCCGAAAGACTGGCAAGAAGTAATCAAGCTTGACGAGTTTACTGGTGAGAAACACATCGCCGACATCTTCAACGCGCAACTAGATTTAGTAATCGAGTTTCAAAACTCTCCAATTGACATCAGAGAAATCCAATCGAGAGAGGGGTTTTTTAAAAGAATGATATGGGTTGTAAATGCTGAAAAGTTTCAGCTTTCAACATTCACGTTAGACAAATGGAACGCGGATATATTTCGGAGAATTAAACCCCAAATAAAAGAGAGTATTTTGGGCTCCAACGAACAAGGGGGAAATAGATTGACAACGTCATTGGAGATGTTTCATAAACAACTAGAATATTATCAAGACAAGAATCAGACAGAGGCTTTTGAAGAATCCTATATTCAATACAAGTGGAGCAACCGGAAAAAAGTTTGGGACATCGCAAATGCTCCAGTATTCCTCGACTTAGGGGACGAAATAGTGTTAATTAAGTCTGACTTTATTGCGAAACGAATTCCTCTAGAGAGGTTAATGAAAAAATATGCTGAATAAAGCATCGTCAATCGTATTACTGATTGCGCTTACATCTCTTGTTTCTTGTAAAAGAGACCAATGCGTTTGTGCACAAGACAACGTCTGTGTGAACATCACTAATTCATCTGGACGAGTTGCCCATACCGTTGCAATACTTGCTCAAGGTGTCAATCCGAACGCAATTGGGCCATTATCACCCAACGACAAGGCCTGTTTTTCCTTTAGAAGCCCAGGAGAAAATGCATTTCGAGTAATGGCAATTCTGAGCACCGGTGACACCATTAAATCAGCAGAAGTGTATTCTGAAGGAGGTTATGAATTTATCGGGGCCATCCAAGAAGGTGAAATAAACATCAGGCAAAATACCGACTAATAATCCCTACATAAAATCGACTCCGCATTTTGTCAAGACAAAAATATATCAAGGATCTAAAGGCAGGTCTACAATTTCATCCGGCAACGCGGAGCGAATGTTAACTAACGTCGTTTCCTTTGTATTTCTCTCAAAAGAATAAAATTCCTGCAACTGTAAAATTCGACGTTCGGTATTATCGGAAGCGTGCTGAAAATTCTGTCTGCGTCTTTTACCTTATTATCCATAAGAAATTCCCTTTCCGTGATGTTCGCATTCCACTGACAATAGTAAGAACGCCTCGCGCAGTCGGGCTCAAATTCCGGGATCGTCTAACAGGCAAGACGATTGTCCCCATAGCTATCGGGATTGGAACACTAGATGTGTTGTTCAAATCCACTCCCGGAATCTTTTTCCAGTCTTTACAACTGTGCAGCAGCCTGCTGCGCAATTGCGCACTGGCACAAATACAAGTTTTACTTACAAGGCGCCAAAAGACGAGGACAAGCTATTGGTGCGAGCAGTCTCCGATTGGATTTGTCGTCTAAAAGCTCGAAATTTGAGAACTATAGAGCTAATATGCCCGTTTGATAGTTATATGATCAAGCCAATTGTATATCATAATTTTGAAGAAAAGGAAGCGCTGGAGAAGGAGCTAATGGCTGCTATTCCAGAGAAAAAACGTGCCTCCGCCTCAAAGGCTTTGATGGACATCTTTTCACGTCCCGAAAAGAAGGGCTCGGCGAAGAAGTCTAGAAACATACAGTAAGACTTATGATTAGCGATGAGATCAAGCAATACCTTATTAAGGTATGCACGACTCTCAATTCACATAATGTAGACTACTTGGTAGTTGGTGGAGCAGCAGTAAGTCACTACGGCTTCAATCGCCCTTCTGGAATAGGTCAGTATCATTCCGAATTGAAAGCAGACCTTGATTTTTGGTATAATCCGACAATCGAGAATTTTCAAAATATAATTCTTGCCCTTGATGATCTAGATATCGACACGAGCGATCTCAAAAAATTGGTGTTTGACAAAAGACACACCTTCCTTAAGGTTCCGCATAAAGATTTTCATACAGATTTTCTTCCGGTGATGGAGGGATTGGACTCGTTTCGCAATTGCAAAGGGAAAGCAGAGACTATAGACGTCGGCACCGTTTCTCTACGCATACTTTCTTACGATGATTTGATCGCGAACAAACGTGGTGTTAATCGTAAAACTGATCAATCGGATATTACTGAACTTAATAAAGTACGGAAGAAGAAACGGGGTAAAGGAATTTGACGCGAGTTAATTCGAGGAGGGTTGGCAACCAATTCTTATTTCGCCGTTACAATATATCATATTACAAGATTAGATTTTGTTCGCCGAATCTTCAGGGAATTAAAACACGCGTAACAAAATTAACCTGGTCAAGAAGGTATTCAAGCAACTACCTTCAGTAGTTTCGGCTTTAAATTGCAATTTATCTTTAAACTTGATTGACAGTCACCCATTCGTTCCGTCTCGAATCGCTTTTGCGAATTCGTTAGCGTGTGCGTACAGGATTTTTTTTCCGAGGGGCAAAAGTTTTTCATAAGCAGCTCTATGACACTTTCTGAACTTTTTCTTTGCACCACAAAAACAATCGTGCGTCCTTCCTGGCTTTTCCGCATCAGCAATTTTCAAAAGTAGACGTACGGTTTCTCGAAGGTTACCGTTGGTTTTAAGAACTTCGTCGTAAAACTCATACACACCCTTAATGCCATGACTGTATTCACCATTTTTGTAGTGGCCCTCGATTCGCCGAAAGGTTTGATTGAAGAAATATGGGAGAACGTGGTCTTTTACGAAAGATGTCAGGGAGATCCCATTCTTGCAGAGCAAGCGCTCCTCGGGATCCACTGCTAAACAGCAAGATTGAGTATCCTCATAGACATGCCAGTCTGCAATTCGCGGTATCTTTCCTCCTATCTCAAAGACGGATGGGAACCGGTAAGGAAATCCATCACTAGGATGGATTTCTATTTGGAAGGATTCCCAGAACTTGCCTGTCTGATCAACAATGTCAAGTTCACCTTGAATGATTACTGTACCGTCGTTAGATGAACCTCTCGCGAATTTTGGGAATAACTTGATAAACTGATCAATCTGAGCTTCGAATAGATCGACGCCTTCCATTAGTATCCCCATGGTTTCTGTGTTGATACTCCCGCTCCTAAACTTGTCGATGTAGTACTGATCTTAATTTCGTCTTTTGCTAAGTGGCAAGGAAAACGATCTCCAAGGCTGGCCTGCCAATGTTTGCACGCTGCCTTTTGGTTTGGTTCTTCTAAAGCCTTTTTGGCGTTGTCGATAAAGTACCCCAGATACTTCATGAATGCATCTTTGTTCTTATAGCTACTGAGGAGGTCTTCTCCTTCGGGTGTTGTAGGTCGCTCGCATTTAAAATTCCTCTTTAGTTCAGCATGTATATTGACAAGAGTCTCCTTCAATGCGATGTCATCACGTTCATGTGGCGAATAGTGATTCGCCGCTAGAATCGCCATGATGAGGCCACATGGCATTTCCTCACGACGCAGATCACCCCATGCTTTGAGGTATCGGACAATTCGCCTCAGTTGGTGGTCTTGTTTTCGGATATCGGATGTCCATTGTTCGAACTCAGTGAACATCCTGGCTTCTGTAATGAATGCTTTCTTGAAGCCGGATGCAATCTTTTTTTCAAACCAATCAATGAATTCAATTGGGTGGCTTAGTATCCACCCTCGGTTTTTGTCGGCTAGGTCTGGCGAATCCACGTTGTCCGCATAGTAGATTGGGGTATCTACGTGGAATCCGCTTTTATAAAGGACACGTATGCAGGTCGACTTGTCGATGATCTTCTCAATATCGTCGTGATCCCGGTCTAGTGCGTCTTTTACCCACTCGTGAAATTGCGCAGGAATTGGTCGGGTTTTTCTGTCAAGATTGCCGATAAAGTATAGCCCATCATCAATATCATAGTCATCTCGTAGGGGTACGATGATAGTGTCCATCACGAATGAACCCTGGCTTTGATGGATCATTTGATGATTAATTCCGAATTTTTTTGCCGTGAAGGCGTATCCACTTCGCAGTCGGTCACGTAGGTTGTTGCGAACAAGAAGAAGTTCCTGCCTCTTAACATCGGAAAGTCTTATAAGACGATTGTACTCGCTAAATAGTAGTTTACAGTTTGCCATATTATTACACTCTATATTTTTTCTGCTCTTTAAAGAATGATTCAATTGCTGGGTCCTTCTTGGACAGTTCGCCCCGATCATTGCCTTTTCCTCTGATGAAGTTGATCGCTTTGTCGGTGGCTACATCGAGTTGCACGAGGTGTTGCTGTTCTGCTGAAATGCTTTCAGACGGAATACGCACATACGTTATCTTGATATGGTTCATTTCGCAGAATTTTGACATCATGTAGTGGGTAAAATCACTTTGCCCGATGAGGGAAGTTTCAAACAGATCGTTCCTCCACTTTATAAATGGCCGACGTCTGCTTAACCCGATTGCCTTCCCGCCAGTGTTGTTCAGGCTGCTAACGGATAGGACCTCGATAGAATCGAATTGCTTTCCTTCACTACAAGGCCATAGGATTCCCGAACCGGTCTGGAGCATGGGAACTGCGTAACAGCTGGTTCAAAGGTTCTTCAGCACCAAAGGACATTTCACTGATCGATAATGGCTATGGTAACCTTGCCGTACTGGAGGGCTTTATGGACCTTCTATCTCTTCAACAGACCGAGCAAAAAGAAATGCAAGGCATCCGAGATAATTCCGATTTCCTCATACTCAATTCTCTTCGGCTGCTAAATCGAGCAATTCCGCTCCTCCAATCTCATAAGGAAGTCAATCTACTTCTCGATAACGATTTGGCCGCTCGTGAGGCAAAAGAGAATCTTAAAGAAAAAGGAATTCAATTCAAAGATGGTTCGTCACTGTACGCAAATCACAAAGACGTCAATGAATTTCTTACCGCAAGCGACAAAGCCAAGCTAAACCAGAGTTTTTCACCAAGAAGATCACGAAAAATCAGAAGATAGTTATCGATATAACACAAGTACTATGAAAAAGAAGATCCATTTTATCACGCAGGCCAAAGGAGGTTCTGGAAAGTCTGTCCTGACGTTCATGCTGGCGGAAAAGTATAAAGATGCGATACTGCTCGATCTCGACGACGCTACGACCACAACCATGAAGCAACTGGCATATCGCAAGCCCGTGAAAGTTTCATTTCTTGATCCTGCAACTAAACGAATAGACCGTGGTGCTTTCAATGGCCTCTTTGAAAGTGTCATTGAAGCGGGAAAGGAATTATTCATTGCCGACCTCGGAGCCAGTGTTGCAGAGCAATTGCCGAAATATCTTTCCATGAACGGAATTGAGGTGATTACGGACGTACTTGAAGCCAGCCACATTCAATTACAAATAAATTGCGTGATCGGTGGCGGAAATATTTTTAAGGCAACCATGGAATATCTCGTGGAGTTGGTAGACGCAGCAAATGGAGCACTGGACATAATAGTCGCACACAATGGGTTCTATCCCTGCTCGGAAGAACAGCAAGCCTCACTACAAGAGTATACAAATCAAAAAAATCTACGGCTAATACACTTTGACCTTGTGAAAGACAAGGGCGAAACTGCGATGCGGACGGTTGAGAATGTATTGAAGGACGGCAAGGGAGTTTCAGGTCTAAGTCCATTCACAACCATCTATTTCAGGAAACCAATTGAAGACCTAAATCTTTAACGTCATAAGCATGACTGCCCAGGAACAGAAGGACCTTCGCGCATACTGCGCTTTTCTTCTTAAAGAGTATGGCATTCACTTTTCACCAGACGATCCGGTCATACCGGCATTGTACATCATTTATATGCACTCGAAATCGAACGGTGAAAGCAATAAAGCTCTCGCCTCCCAAATTCGAGAAGCACTTTTAAGAACAAAGCCACAAGAGTTTCATTTCCACCATCCGGGAGAAGCGTGGAAATTTCAAATGGCAGCGACGTTCAAATTGGCGCTAAGCGCCATACTGATACTGGTTTTGATATTAGTGGGTGCGTGGCATTGGGCAAGGATGAATAATGTAAAGGCAGCGAAATTAATACTTCAGTCTTCCGGAAACATGAGCAAACTGTTTCATCGTGTACAGAAAAATCGCGAAGGAATCTACTTCATCGATTTCACTGCCAGCACCGGAGATTCAATCAAACATTTTATCGAGTATAAAAGGCTTGACAGAAAGACGGTTCGTGTTTACGTGGGCAGGGAATCCAGCAGTGTTGACCAATAGAGTTGTAGCCATGGAAAAGAAATATATCATACAGTTCTTAAAACAAAAAAGGAAGGGGGTTTACACCATGCTCGTACAAGTATATGCTGAATTGATCACTTCCGTGCCTATTGTGATGGCATTGGAGATCATCCGTGAAGACCTGCAGAAGTATTCCG
>JANNPM010000275.1:0-24582 GCA_031400145.1 Chryseolinea sp.
CCCGCGCTTGGGCCGCACCAAAGCTTTCCATGATCTTCATGGCCTGGGCATTTTTTACTTCATACTCACCGGCTACCGGAATGCCTCTTGCGGTCAGCAGAGAATTACCCAATATAATGGAACTCATAGTATCTTCATTAAAGTCGTTACCAGTGCCTTTATGGTAGTACGCCAATGAACCCAACTTGTACTTTTCCACCATTACATCCAGAGCGACAGAAGTTTTTGCAGCACGATTTAACTCCTCATCGGAGCAATCCGGTTGAATATCAAATACGCTTTGGAAGTGATTTACCCGGGCCGCTATCTGATCATTTGATATCTCTTTCCTGATGGCCGAAAGCTCATCCACTTCAATGATTTCAATATGCCCTCCAAAGGTTGCGCAATGCAAGGTGAGATTAGAATAGATATCGAGCATTCCGCCGTAGTAGCTGCCCATAAGACCCAGGCGATTGTGGCTCATGGTATATACAACTCGGGCGGCATCAATCCAATGGCCCACCTCGGTCCAAGTGGCCGGGTCGTTATGCAACATGCCGGTGATCTGATAGAAGGGTATGCCGGAGCGTTTGAAAACACTGGCTATCTCCGGTACGGGGCAAGCAGAGCAATAGGCAAGCCATTCGGCTGTCATCAGGGTTCGATCTTTCAATGAATTGAAACGCGTATAGTCAATGGCTGCCTCTGGTGCCAAGTTTAAAATTATAACCGGCACTTTTACCCGCTGCACAACCGGCAGAACTGTTGATGAAAGCGCATATGTGGTTACATACAAAAATATAATCTCTACATCTTGCTTTCTGAACTCGTGGCCCGCAATGAGCGCCTTCTCAGGTGTATCGATCATGCCTAAGTTGCAAACTTCTACCTGCCTTGATTTTATTTCTTCCTCAACTATCTTGATGTATGATTCAAGTCTTTGTTTTAATCCATCAAACTGCGGCCAATATGCACCTAATCCAATGCCGAACAGGCCAACTTTAAAGGGGAAACTCATGAAACAAATAGGTTTAAACGAAAATCGATTCTCTTAAAAGACGATAGTTTTTTACTGCAACTCCCAAATTGTCCACGCACTTCAACGGCAGTATTTTTCCAGGAGCATCGAATCTCGAAGGGTAGTTGTCGATAAAGTCAGGAACTTTAGTTAACAAAGAAACTTTACCTTCACGTTGAAAAACATGATTCTTTTGCTCTTTCTTTTACACTATTTGCTCACGATATGGAACTATACAGGAAGTATTTTGACGAGGAAAAGCTCAGGACTGTGTTAGAAAATCAGCCTGATTTTGGTGTTACCGTGCGAACTGTTGGACACAATATTCATAAGCCAAATACGATCTATCCTGATCCTAAACACCCTGATTCGTATTATTTCACTTGGAAAAACGGAAGGGTATTAGACGAGTTTCAACTGGTATACATACCGCGCGGTCGAGGCAATTTTGAAGCTGACGGAGTCACAGAGACTGAGATAAAATCCGGAACGGCCTTTTTGCTTTTCCCGGGAGTCTGGCATCGATATCATCCGTCAGGTGACACTGGATGGGAAGAATTCTGGGTGGGGTTTAAAGGACATCTCGCTGATTATTTGATGAGCCAAAATTGTTATAAGCCAAGTTCCCCATTTGTTGATCTCGGTTTTAACGCGGAACTCCTAAACGTTTTTGTGCGGTTAATCGAGACCTTAAAGTACGAAGGGGTGGCTTATCATCAACTGGCTTCTTGTTTAGTAACTCAACTTTTAGGATTGGTTTATTCCTCCACGGTAATGACTGACGAAGGACGCCAAAGTAAAAATCAGACAATTCATACCGCGCGCTTTAGAATGCATGAACATCTCCATACCAACATGGATATGGAACTTCTGGCCAAAGACTTAAGTGTTAGCTATCCTTGGTTCAGAAGGGCGTTCAAAGAAACGACAGGCACTTCTCCGGGGCAGTACCATTTACAAATACGGATTGAAAAAGCCTGTAAGCTCCTGCGAGAAACCAACCTAACTGTAACCGAGATCAGTCAAAATCTTGGCTTCAAATCGGAATTCTATTTCTCCCGGATTTTTAAAAAGAAAGTTGGCTCTCCCCCTGGTCTTTATAGGACGAAACTCCGGCAATCTGCGTCAAAGCTTCATCGACGCAGCGAAAGAACTCTGCGTTGAATATCCGGAACCAATTTATTGGCGTTTATAATTGGGCTTGAATAATTTCTAAAGGTTCCACTCGTAATTTTCCTTCAGAACATTTGGGAATATTTGTAAGTGCTTCTTCTTTACCTCTTCGAAGATCAATTTTTTTAGTTCAGTGACGTTGAAGTTTGTAACGGCGGAAACGAAGATTACGTGTTCATTGCCCAGATCACGGTAGTAGCCTTTCCTTTCCTTGAGATCCTCTTCAGTATGATCACGCAGATATATATCAACCTTGTTCAGCACCAAGATGGTGGGGATGTTGGCGGCACCGATCTCTTCTAAAGTTTTTGAGACTACCGCAAGTTGATTGTCGTGAAAGGGATGTGCGAAGTCTACCACATGGATAAGAATATCTGCTTCACGGGTTTCATCTAATGTAGACTTAAAAGATTCTATCAGATGATGCGGAAGCTTTCGAATGAATCCAACGGTATCAGACAGTAAGAAAGGAATACTACCGATAGTAACTTTTCTTACCGTTGCATCTACAGTTGCGAAAAGTTTGTTCTCCGCAAGCACGCCGGATCCCGACAACAAATTCATCAACGTAGATTTTCCGACATTCGTATATCCGACGAGCGCAACCCTGACCACGCTGCCTCGCGACTTCCGTTGTGTGATCTTCTGCTTTTCGATCTTGATCAGGCGTTCTTTCAACACACTGATCTGTGTTCGGATGTTGCGTCGGTCAGTTTCAATTTCGCGTTCACCCGCACCTCCGCGTGTGCCTGTGCCACCACGCTGCCGTTCGAGGTGAGTCCAGAGCCGCGTCAGTCGGGGTAACAGGTATTGATTTCTCGCCAGTTCAACCTGCGTTTTCGCCTGTGCACTTTGCGCGCGCCATAGAAAAATATCAAGGATGAGCAGGCTCCTGTCATAGACCTTGACAGCATAGGCCTGATCTTCCGAATTAAACTCTTTCTCGAGGTTGCGCAGCTGTGATGGCGAAAGGTCTTCGTCAAAGATCAGGTACCGAACTTTTTGCGATGTTACAAATTCCTTGATCTCGGATAGTTTACCTTTTCCAACAAAGGTACGTGAGTCTGGTTGCGCAAGGTTTTGCACAAATTGCTTCTTTGCCTTTATGCCAATTGTCTCAGCAAGAAAGGCAAGCTCATCCAGATGTTCCTGAGTTTGCTCCGCAACTTGGGGTTTACTAATCGCAACTAATACCGCATCGTTAAGTTCCTTCTCATTCATATATAAACAACCAATTCTGCTGATATTAAATTCACAGTTACTTGTTGTGCGAATTTACTTTTGTTATCTTTGAAATACCCAAATCAGAGATTTTCAGATTGCTAGTTTATCGACAAGTTAGTCGGCCTTAGGATCAAGGAAGTCTCAGTGCTGGAGTTCAAAGTAGATGAGAATTGCGATTGTCCTCAATACCTCCTGGAATATCTATAATTTCAGGTTGAATTTTGTGAGAGCCCTGCTAGAAAAGGATCATGAGGTCCATACAGTAGCACCCGAAGATGACTTTACCCATCATCTCGTAAACGAAGGTTGCATCCATCACAACGTCAAGATGGATAGCCGAGGTGCAAATCCAATAAAAGATTCGGCCTTAATACTGGAGCTTTACTTGATTTACCGGAAAGTAAAGCCGGATATAATTCTTCACTATACTATCAAGCCAAATATTTATGGCACGCTGGCCGCCTCCATGTTGGGCATACCGGTGATCAACAATGTGTGTGGACTGGGAACTGCGTTTCTAACAAACAATATAGTCTCCTGGGTTGCAATCGCATTATACAAAGTAAGCTTCAGATTCGCGGATAAGGTATTCTTTCAAAATCCCGAGGATCTTAAGTTATTCCTCAACAAGAAATTGATCAGCCAGGCAGCGGCGGATATCCTTCCAGGTTCGGGCATCGACCTCAGCAGATTTCAACCAGCCACATTTAAACGCAATCGCAAATTCACATTCCTTCTTATTTCCAGACTAATAACCGATAAGGGTGTGCTTGAATATGTCGACGCTGTAAGAAAGCTTAAGTCCCATGGCTTAGACGCAACCTTTCAAGTGCTTGGCGCCATGGATCCTCGACATGCACGTGGAATTAAAGTCAAAGTCATTCAGGAATGGATAAACTCGGGGACAATCGACTATCTGGGAACGACAACAGACGTAAGACAGTACATCATCGATTCTGATTGCGTCGTATTGCCTTCCTATCGTGAAGGCACTCCCCGCACGCTGCTCGAAGCGGCAAGCTCCGCAAAGCCGATAATCGCCACCGACGTGCCGGGATGCAACAATGTGGTGATCGACAAATTTAACGGTCTCCTCTGCAAGACAAAAGATTCAAATGACCTGGCTGAAAAAATGAAGTTAATGGCTGGCTTTGGCGACGAAAAGCTTAAAGACTTTGGCATGAACGGGAGAGCTAAAATGGAATCAGAATACAGCGAATCAATTGTTATAGAGAAATATTTCAAGGCCATCTACACTTTGACAAATGTTTCATGAGGTGAACAGCGTCGTACCCCGTTACTAATTGCGCGCTAAATACATAACGGGCCCGCTACCCAACCCGTGGATTAGCCAGGCCCGCAATAGTTTGACAGAAATCAGTAATTTTACGCTACTTGAATAAATTCCTGTCCTTTGAAAGACCTGCCTAATCTATACCTGCAACTGTTGCTGATCACATTATTTCTCGCATCCTGCGCTTCGTATAAACAAAATATTATGTTCAAGGTGCCCGAAGGGAGTATCCTGCAGAACCAGGTTCAGGATGCAGAAAAAAATTATGTCATCCAGAAAAATGACATCCTGCAGCTCGAAGTTTACACCAACAAGGGAGAACGCCTGATTGACCCGGACCTTGAACTTGGCAGAGACGGTGCCGGACAAAACTCCTCTTCCGCCAGGATAATGCCGTCGTATCTTGTAGACATCAATGGCGCTGTGAAATTTCCCATGGTAGGCGCGTTAAAGCTTGAAGGCCTGAAACTAAGGGAAGCGGAGGAAATTCTGCAAAAGGAATTCGGAATCTATTACCAGGGATCCTTCGTAATCTTGAAACACATCAACAAGCGGGTCATAATATTAGGTGCCCCCGGAGGACAGGTAGTACCGCTGATAAATGAAAACACGCGCCTGGTGGAAGTTCTTGCCCTTGCCAAGGGGATAAATAACGACGGAAAAGCACAAAATATAAGGGTATTGCGAAGCGATAAGATCTTTGTGGCCGACCTTAGCACTTTTGACGGATATATCAAAAGTAATATGGTCATGGAGTCCGGCGACATCGTCTATGTGGAACCTGTGCGGAGGCCGTTTTTAGAAGGACTGCGCGATACAGGTCCGATCTTCAGCATCGTGGCGAGTGTCGCGACGCTATTAGTGGTAATTATTGAGCTACGATAGATACTTTCAGTGAATAGCCAACAACGCACCATAAAGTTTCAGGCACCGGAAGAAGGAATAGATCTCAACAAGCTTAGGGTTGTTGCCAGATCGAACTGGACGTGGCTGCTTTCCCTCTTTCTGATCGTGAATTTCTTTGCCTATGTCGGCGTTCGTTACACCAAGAGCCTTTACAAATCCCAATCAGTTCTGAAGTTGGATATGAAAGAAGAGGCAAGTGAATTTGGAATAAATACAGCGATAGTTGACGATCAGAATCTCGGACTGATCTCGGGCGAAATAGAGATCATTCAATCGCGACTGTTTCTCAGCCGCGTGCTTGATTCTTCGTCTCTCGATGTTAGCTATTACAGCGTAGGACGCGTGCTGAACGACGAGCTTTATCAGAGCCATCCGTTTACGGTAACCTATAAGGCGCACAATCAAAATATTTTCGACAGATCCATCAGTTTCAAGGAAGAGAGCGCCGATGATTTTACTTTGACGCTTGAGCCAAACGGTACGGAGGTGAAAGGAAAGTATAATGTATGGATCCCGCTCGATGGTGCAGAGATTTTGCTTAAGAAAAACGAAATGTTCTCCAAAGGCGACGAGATTGGCTATTCGTTTACTATCAACAGTGAGAAGGCATTGCTTGATTACTTGCTAAACAACCTTACCGCTGAGCCGCTCAACTATAACGCGAACACCATACAAATTGCTTTCAAGGATAATAACGCCTTTAAGGCGAATGCCATACTGAACAGGATTGATACCACTTACCTTCAATATAGCAACGAGCAAAAGAACCTTGCAACAAAGCAGAAGATCCAATGGATCTCACAGGAGTTGGTTAACATTGAAACCAAGATGGAAGACTTCGAGAACTATTTTGAGGACTTTACATTGCAAAACAAAACGAACAACATGGACGAAGACCTGAAACAAACAGTCGGTGCCATTAATCGTATCGATTCCCAACGTTTTGAACTGACACAGCGCATAGCTGATGTCGACAGTCTATTGAAAAACATCGATCGGGCGAATTTCTATATTTCGCTGAGTCACCGCACGCTGCTTTCACCTTCATTGACAGCCAACCTTGAAAGACTTGAAAAGCTTTACATGGACCAGTCCAGGCTGAAGCTTTCTTACAATGAAAATACCCTTGCATACCGTGAGAAGCAGCAAGAGATTGAAATGATCCGGGAAAAAGTTGTGGATCAGGTTACTAATCTCCGGGCCGATTACCGTCGTAAATTAGGCGAATACAACCAGCACAAATCCGCGCTTGAGCATGCATTCGCAAACCTGCCTGACAAGTCAACACAGTTTTCGAAAAACCTCCGGTATTATAAGCTTTATGAGCAGTTTTACCTCTCCCTCATGCAGTCCAAATCTCAATTTGAGATTACCCAGGCAGGGAGCATCCAGGATTTCAAGATACTCGCGCCAGCCACAATGCCTGACAGCCCTATTTCGCCCAACAAGTTAATGATTGCAGGAATCGGGTTGGTCGCGAGTTTGGTGCTGATGCTATTTGTGTTGGGTACGTTGTACGTGGTCAACGATAAAATCACAGCGGTGAAGGATCTTGAAAACATAACCGATGTGCCCGTGCTGGGCATCGTACCGGCAAGTAAAAATCTGGACATCAGTAGCTTCCACATTGTCACGTCCCCACGCTCAAAGGTGTCGGAGGCGATCAGGACGTTGCGTACCAACCTCGACTTCTTCAGCATCCATACGCAAAAAAAGGTGATCACCATTTCATCAACCGTTTCTGGCGAAGGCAAGTCATTCGTAGCCATGAACCTGGGCGGTGTAATGGCGCTACAGGATAAACGGGTTGTTCTGCTTGATCTGGACATGCGCAAGCCTAAAGAGAACGTTGCCGGTGACCCCATTGACAAGACCAAAGGGATAAGCACTATACTTATCGGAAAGAACAAGTGGCAGGATTGCGTTTCGACTACGTCTCTGGAGCGATTCGATTATATTCCATCGGGGCCACATCCTCCTAACCCGTCCGAACTTTTGATGAACAGCGAGTTTGGGAAACTACTGGAAGATCTCAAAAAGCATTACGACTGCATTATAATGGACACCCCTCCTGTCGGTTTGGTTACGGATGGCATTATAGCGATGCGCCGGTCAGATATTTCCATTTACATTTTTCGAGCAACCTATTCCAAAAAAGATTTTCTTTTAAACCTGCAACGCATCATCAGCATCAATAAATTTTCTAATATTACCACATTGCTTAACGCGCTGCCGGACAGGGGGGACCTGGCGTATGGTTATGGCTATTACGAAGAGGCCAAAGGCCGGAACTGGTTTAAGAAAATTTTCAGGGCATAGTGTTTGACTGGGTAAGAAAAAAAGATCCGATTAAGAATGTTAATGCGCTGCAGGTAGACATTCATTCCCACCTTCTTCCGGGCCTGGACGATGGTGTTCAATCTTATGAAGAGTCGGAAGACGTTATCCTTCACTTTCAGCAATTAGGCTACCGAAAGCTTATAACATCACCTCACGTGATGAGTGACACCTACAAGAATTCTACCGACCGGATCCTTGCAAGGCTTTCCAAGCTGAAGGCATTTTTGCAAAGCCAGGAGATTGACATGGAGATCCAGGCAGCCGCAGAATACTATCTTGATGAACACGTTTTTAAAATGGTAGATGAGAATCAGAAGATGCTGACCTTCGGGAATAATCTTTTGTTGTTTGAAACAAATTTTCTCAATGAACCTTTCAATATGAAGGAGTTTATCTTCCTGGCTACAACGAAAGGCTACAGGCCTGTTCTTGCACATCCCGAACGTTATCTTTATCTGCAGAATAATCTTGATAAGGCACACGACCTCCTTGACAGAGGCGTGTTGTTCCAGATTAACATAAGCTCTATAACAGGATTCTATTCCAAGATTGTACAGACAACGGCACATAAGCTCATTGACCGTGGATGGGTTCATCTGTTAGGGAGCGATTGTCATCACTTGCAACACGTCCGGCTGGTGGAGGAAGCGCAACAATTAAAATATTTTCAAAAAGCGCTTTCGCTCAATTTATTAAACAACACGCTCTGAATACAATGTAACCTGCCTAAGTCAGGCCAATCCTTAAACATTAATTGCATGATCGCGGTAACAGGTAGTAATGGATTATTGGGAAACTTTGTAATCCGCAAGCTGATCGCGCAGGGCGAACAATTTATCGCGTTACGCAGAAGCGACAGTGACGTGTCACTGTTAGAAGACATAGCCGACCGTATAACTTGGCGCAACGCCGACATCATGGATCCCGTGTCGCTACGTGAAGGTCTTCACGGCGCCACTCAGGTGATTCACACTGCCGCCATCGTCTCATTCAACCCGCGAAGGGCAAACGAAGTGATGGACATCAATATGATGGGTACACGCAACGTAGTGAACACATGTCTTGATCACAATGTGAAACGGCTGGTGCATGTGAGTTCGGTTGCCGCATTAGGAAGGCAAAAAGGTCAACGGCTGATAGATGAAACCAATAAATGGATCGACTCACCTGACAACAATATTTATGCACTTTCGAAATATCAGTCAGAACTTGAAGTGTTCAGAGGTGTTGAAGAAGGTCTGAGCGCAGTCGTCGTTAACCCTTCGTTGATCCTTGCCGAAGCTAACTGGAATTTTAGCAGCGCACAATTATTCAAGTATGCGTGGGATGAACGCCCTTTTTATATGGATGGAGTCGTGAATTACGTTGATGTAACCGACGTTGCCAACGTAGTATATGCGTTGCTGCATGATCAGATAAAAGGCGAACGCTTCATTACTTCGTGTGGAAAGATTTCTTATCGGGATTTGCTAACCAAGATGTCTCATCAGTTCAATAAAAAACCTCCTTCCATCAGAATGACTAAAGCACTCCTTAAACCCGCGGCATTCCTTGAAGGTATTCGGGCGCGGATAACAGGAACTGAACCGAAAATCACGCCTGAAACTGTTCGCTTGGCGGGTTCCGATTTTCTTTTTGACAATAGCAAAATAACAAATAAACTGAATTATCAGTTTCAACCGATTGATGAAACCTTGAAAAGGTGCTGCATATATTACAAGTCGAAAATGAATGCTAAAAAATAAGCGAAAAGGTTCTTAGCTTTACGTGAGATTTAGCTATTTTAGGAAAACCTTTAGTCCATGGCGAAAGAATATCGTAAAAGAGAAGAAGGAAATGAGCTGATTAAACGATTTGAAGACCACCTACGGAAAAAGAAAGCAGAGTTTTTTGATTTAGATGCCTACGAACAGATCATTGATCACTACATGTTGCGGGGCAAACACAATAAAGCCCTCCAGGCAGTTAATCAGGCAATAAGCCAATATCCATTTTCGATTGAACTTATTACCCTTAAAGCGCAGATCCTCTCTAACCTTGAGGAATACAGCCAGGCGTTCGAATTACTGGAGCAGGCCCACTCCATGCAGCCGAACGATCCTGAAATCTTTTTAACAAAAGGATCGATACTTTCATTGCAAGGGAAGCATAGCGATGCTATCGAAAATTATGAACAGGCATTATTGCTTGCAGACGATAAGGATGAAGTTTACTACAGTATAGGGCTTGCCTACCAGAGCATGGAAGACTACCAGCAGGCAATCGATGCATACAAGCAATCCATTGAGATCAACATTAATCACGAAGGTTCGTTGTATGAACTTGCGTTTTGCCTTGACCTTACCGGGCAGTTGGAAAGCAGCATCGAGTATTATCAAAAATTTATTGACGAGGATCCTTATTCAACAGCGGCATGGTATAATCTTGGGATAGTTTATAACAAGCTCGAAAAATATGACGAGGCATTGCAAGCGTATGACTACGCGATAACGATAGACGAGGCATTTGCTTCTGCCTATTTTAATACGGGCAACACTTATATGAACATGGGCCAGTATACAAAGGCCCTGGACACTTTCCGGAAAACACTGGAGATCGAAGGTCCAAGTCCTGAAGTATATTGCTGTCTTGGTGCTGCTTATGAAAGTCTGGAACAATATGAATTAGGTCTCAAGTATTTCCAGAAAGCAACCAAACTTGACACGCTTTATGATGAAGCCTGGTTCGGAGCGGGTGCCTGCCTGGAGAAACAGGAGAAGTGGTATCAAGCCCTTCATTTCTATAACAAAGCGCTAAAAATAAACACCGAGAATTCGGAATACTGGAAGTCTGTTGCCCACGCCGAGTTCAAAGTAGGAAATACCGTATCAAGTATTGACGCCTACGAAGAAGCAAGTAGGCTCGAGCCAGATGATAAAGAAATCTGGTTAAACTGGTCGTTCATATTTTATGAACAAGGTGACCATGAGAAAGCAATAGAGACATTGACGCAGGGCTTGGATGACGTCCAGGAAGATGCTGAAGTGTTTTATCGTATGACAGTCTATTTGATAGAAGCTGGTCGTTTTAAAGAAGCCTTTAATTATTTGGAAAATGCTTTAATTTTGGACTTTGATGGTCATACAGCATTGTTTGATTTCTTCCCGAAGGTTGAAACTCAAAAGGCTTTGTACAAGATCATCGAACAGTTTAGAAAAGAGAACAGCTAATGAATTACGATATCAAAAATCTGCCTGAGCGAACGACGAAGCCCAGGCAATACGGCTTTACTATGGCCATGGATAAAGGCCTGAGTGTTCGTGAGGCTGAGGATTTCGTAAGTCTTTCCGCGCAACACACTGATATCGTCAAACTGGGCTGGGGCACGTCTTTCGTAACACCAAACCTCAAGGATAAATTAAAAGTTTACAAGGAGGCCGGCTTGCCAGTATACTTCGGAGGTACCCTGTTTGAGGCATTTGTTATCCGCGATCAGTTCGACGATTACCGCAAAATCCTTGATAAGTATGAGATGTCGTTTGCCGAGGTTTCCGATGGCTCGATGGATATCGACCACGACAAGAAATGCGACTACATTTTAAAACTCTCGGAGCAGGTAACGGTATTGTCGGAAGTAGGTTCTAAAGACGCAGACAAGATTATACCTCCATATCTGTGGATTGACCTCATGCAGAAAGAGCTGGATGCCGGTGCCTGGAAAGTAATTGGCGAAGCCCGCGAAGGTGGCAATGTGGGTCTTTTCCGGTCTTCGGGGGAAGTTCGCTCCGGCCTCGTCCAGGAAATTCTAACGAAGATTCCATTTGAAAAAATAATCTGGGAAGCGCCGCAAAAAGCCCAGCAGGTTTGGTTCATCAAACTGCTCGGTGCCAATGTTAATCTGGGAAACATTTCTCCGGAAGAAGTTATTCCCCTTGAAACCATAAGACTGGGCCTGAGGGGCGACACCTTTTTGCATTTCCTCGGTATCGAAAGAAAGAACACGAATACAGCCCCGCCTTTTGAAGTTGACTAGAGAAAAAAAATTGTGTAAGACCTAAAACAAAACAGCTGAACATGGAAAAAGTATTCGGACTCATTGGAGCCGCCGTGAGCCACTCATTTTCAAAAGCGTACTTCGATGAAAAATTCTTCCGAGAAGGATTGCGTGATTATCACTACGAACTTTTTCCGCTTGATAACATTACCGATATCGAGTTGCTGCTCAGGGAAACAAAAGGCCTCTCCGGGCTCAACGTGACGCTCCCTTATAAGGAACAGATCCTGAAATACCTCGACGAAGTAGATGGTTTTGCGAAGAAGATCGGAGCAGTTAATGTTGTTAAAATCCAGGATGGAAAACTAAAGGGATACAATACGGACTCAGAGGCTTTTTTCGAAACACTGGATAAGTGGTTGCCGAAAGGAAAGCCCTTGAAAGCCCTCATTCTCGGAACGGGAGGATCATCAAAGTCAGTGCAGGAGGCGTTGAAAAAATATAAGATCAGCTATAAGCTTGTTTCAAGAGAACCAAAAAAAGGCGACCTCGTTTATCAGGACCTCGAAAAAAATCCAAAACTTATCACTGGTTCTCTGCTGGTCATTAACACCACTCCACTGGGCATGAGCCCCAAGACGGAAGCTATGCCACCGATCGACTATGAGCATATCGGTCCGGATCATTACGTATACGATCTGATATATAATCCAGCACGAACAATGTTCCTGCAGAAAGCTGAAATGAGAAACGCCACCATTAAAAATGGTTTAGAAATGCTTCACATACAGGCAGAAAAATCGTGGAGGATATGGAATAACTGAACTGTGCAGCGGCGGCTGCACTGACCTAAATTCAAATCGCTCTGCCGGGCGATTTTTTTATTTTTATGGACTTCAAATTAACCAGCGAATATCAGCCTACCGGTGATCAGCCAAAGGCGATAGAGCAACTGACTAAAGGCGTGCTGTCGGGTGAACAGCATCAAACACTTCTCGGTGTCACGGGGTCGGGAAAGACTTATACGATGGCCAACGTTATTGCGAGGACTAAGAAACCTACTTTGGTCCTCAGCCATAATAAGACGCTGGCGGCGCAGCTTTACGGGGAGTTTAAACAATTCTTTCCCGAAAATGCTGTGGAATACTTTATCTCATACTACGACTATTACCAACCGGAAGCCTTTATACCATCCTCAGGTTTGTATATCGAAAAAGATTTGTCCATAAACGAAGAAATTGAGAAGCTTCGACTCAGCGCAACATCGTCACTGCTTACGGGCCGCCGGGATGTAATCGTCATTGCGTCAGTATCCTGCATCTATGGAATTGGCAATCCTGAAGAATTTGGAAAGAACGTGATCAAGCTGCAGGTTGGTGAACTGGTGGCGAGAAATAAATTACTCTTCGCTTTGGTGGACATTCTTTACAACAGAACGGAAGTGGAATTCAAACGCGGCACCTTTCGCGTAAAAGGCGATACGGTGGACGTTTTTCTGGCGTATGCTGATTACGCCGTGAGAATATACTTCTGGGGCGATGAAATTGAATCCATGCAACGCATTGATCCGGTCAGCGGCAAAAAGATCTCGGATGAAACAGTTGTCACAATTTTTCCCGCCAATCTGTTTGTCACCGGAAAGTCAACCTTACACCAGGCCATACGTGAGATCCAGGACGATATGGTGGCGCAGGTCGGCATGTTCGAAGGTGAAAGACGGCACCTGGAAGCAAAACGATTAAAAGAACGTACAGAGTTCGATATTGAAATGATGCGTGAGCTCGGATATTGCTCGGGAATTGAAAACTACTCGCGCTATTTTGACCGCAGGAGCCCTGGCGCCAGACCTTTCTGCCTCATTGATTATTTCCCGAACGACTTTCTAATGGTTATTGACGAAAGTCACGTTACTGTTCCTCAGGTACGCGCGATGTGGGGTGGCGACAGGTCGAGGAAAGAGAACCTTGTTGACTTCGGATTCAGGTTACCTTCAGCGCTGGATAACCGACCATTAACATTTAACGAATTTGAATCTTTACTGAGCCAGGTGGTCTACGTCAGTGCGACGCCGTCGGAATATGAGCTAAGGAAGTCAGAAGGAGTAGTGGTGGAACAATTGATTCGCCCCACAGGACTACTCGATCCGCAAATAGACGTGAGACCAAGCCGAAACCAAATTGATGATTTGCTGGAAGAGGTCGATGAGCGCGTAAAGAAGAAGGAGCGGGTACTCGTCACCACACTTACAAAACGCATGGCAGAGGAGCTGACAAAATATATGGATCGCGTGGGTGTCAAGTGCCGGTACATTCACTCAGAAGTGGCGACGCTGGACCGTGTTGAGATTCTTCGCGAACTGCGGCTGGGCGTATTCGATGTGCTGGTAGGAGTGAATCTCCTGCGTGAGGGATTGGACTTGCCGGAAGTGTCTCTTGTGGCCATACTGGATGCCGACAAGGAGGGATTTTTAAGAAATCAGCGATCGTTAGTACAGACTATCGGTCGGGCTGCACGCAATGAAAACGGCAAGGTCATCATGTATGCGGATACGATTACCGAATCGATGAAGCAGGCAATAGATGAAACAGACCGCAGGCGCGAGATCCAGCTTGAATACAACGCGAAGCATGGTATTGTCCCTAAAACGGTTATAAAATCGAAAGATGCAATTCTCGGTCAGACCAAGGTTGCCGATTCGAAACTTGCGGTAAAAAATTACTATATCGAATCTGAGGAGTCTTCGCTCGCGGCAGACCCGGTAATCGCATATCTCGGCAAGGAGGAATTGACCAAGATGGCTGAGCGCACAAAGAAGTTAATGGAGAAGGCAGCGAAAGAACTTGAGTTTATGCAGGCCGCAAAGCTGCGTGATGAACTGATGGCGATACAGAAGCTGATCGCGGAGAGGAGTTAAACGTTGGCAAGACATAGAATCTTGTCTCATGGCTAACCCTTACTATCTATAACATATTCCCCTGAACACGCAATACCTGCAGTTCTCTACATCAGTGGTCTGATCAAATGGGGTATCATCTGAAAACAATTCTTCTAAAAGAATCGTCATGTGCATTTCAAATTCCTGTAGCAGCGGTCCGACATCGTCGATATGTACTTTGCCCACCTTCAGACCAAACTTAAAATTCTTGTCGAAAAGATTCATTCGGTTGATGAGCCCGGGAACAATCTTGTAGCTGCTTTCGGCTGAACTGCTTTTATAAAGCAAAGCATATAGCATCGTCTGGAAAGCCGCCTTGTTTCTTTTTTCATCGCGTGCGAAAAGAGAAGGAATGCTTTCGAAATCCAATTGGTCCTTGCCTGTCTTATAATCGATTACACGCAATACATTTCCCTTCCGGTCGACCCGGTCAATCTTACCATTTAACAAGACTTTCCGATTGCGCAGCTGCATTGAATGGAATAGTCCGCCTTGCTCTGTCGCCTCCAGGGTAAAGGGTGCATAAACCCTGTCCATGTCAATTATCCGGCGCGCGAATCGCTTGACAATTTCACGAACTACCAGCCGCTGACCCTCATATTCAACCGGCGCCGAAGGATCCAGTCCGTATTTTTCAATGAATGCCTGATCGATCAATAGATCAAGCGTCATGTCCGTGTCACTTAGGTCGGCAGCTTCAATTAATTTATTCCCTTTTGCTTCCCTGATGCCATTGTAGAGTAATTCCATAACGCGGTGTAGAAAGTTACCAAGCACTCGTGCATCCAGATCTTCCTCCACCTCTCGCGGCTCCTTTATTCCGGCGATATGACGCAGATAAAATCGCAGTCTGCATTCCAGGTAATTGTTTAATGCAGACGGAGAAATACCCCTGAACATTCCATTGCCTTCATTAAGGCGCGCCAAAGCTTCGAGAACTTCCGGGGTTTTGGTTATGGTGATTGGTTTAATAGGCCGCGGCTGCAGAGGATTATGCAATATCTTTTTCTCGATGGTAAGCCCGCTTTCATAGATCAGCTGTTGCAAATAGCGGCTCATTTCACCCTGACCCAATACGTCAGTTTCTGAATTATAGAACAGATAAATGTTTTCGGCGCGTTGGAGCACGCGGTAAAACAGATATGCGTAAATGGCATCCTGATGTTCAACAGTTGGAAGGCCATAGGCTTTGCGTATGTTGAACGGGATGTAAGAGCCCTTTACCGAGGACGCCGGGATGGCGCCTTCATTCATCGAAAGTATAAAAACATTCTTGTAGTCCAGATTACGTGTTTCCAAAACACCCATAATCTGCAAACCGCTTAGCGGTTCTCCCGTGAAAGGTATTTTATAACCTTGAATCAGCTGCCGCAAAAGCCGGAGGAATGATTTCATGGCAATCTGGTCAGCTTTCCTTCCGACAATAGATGACTGACGAAGGCTGCTGCCTATCACCTCATCCATTCTGTTCAACAGTTTCAGGAAATTGAAAGCATATTCCTTATCGAGGAGGCTTATTTGATTAAGTTGTCCGATCTCAGTTATTATACCTCGTAGATAATCCAACATAGATGCGGCGGACACTTCCTGAAAGAGGTGGCGATGCAAGTCAATGGTGGTGGCGAGATAGCTGCGTGGGATATGAACCCAATTGTGATTAAGTATCTCCTTTCTCTTTACATTGGCGGCAATCGCGTCTGCTGCCACCACGTACGGATGTCCCAGCAAGGCAAGAACCTCGCGGTGGTTAAAGTGATCCTGCCTGCTTGAGATCTGCAGATCAACCAGCAACTCAGCAAATGAAAAGATCGGTGTATTGGCCAGGGGAAAACCCATCGTCACATTTAACTTTTCAAACGCCCCGGATAAGCCATGCAACACCGGAAGCAACAGCTTTTCGTCAGGAAGCACAATGAGTGTATTCTCAGGGTCCAAACCCTGCTGCAACTTCTCCTGAAGGATCTGTGCCATCACTTTTGCCTGGCTTACTGCCTCGGCGGCACCGTATAGGCGTATTATCTTTTCTGCTGGTGTTCCCGTGCCATTTGTTTCAACGCCAATTTCCACCTGCGTTTCAGGGCCTATCATGAAATTCGCGGGAACGTCTTTTGGGAAAGTGCTTCCCAGGACATCATGACGTTGATACCCCCTGAAAAATCTGCCTGCCTCCTGCGTATTGTTATGAACATAGTAAGCGTCAATATCCCAAAAAACCTTTGCGCCATTTTGTTTAACAAAATAGCTTATGATCTTTTCTTCGGCGGTAGTAAGTGCGTTGAAGCCCGCAAACACAATCTGTGTTTTCAATTTCTGACTCAAGGTGTTGTCTATGTTCTCGGCAACCTCTCTGTGCATCATGCCTTCATAGGCGAGACCGTCGGCAGCCAGTTCCACGCGGAAACTGTTGTAGAGCTGAAACAGTCTGTTCCACACGGAAAGAAACTTTCTTTTATTTTCCGTAATGTTTTCTTCAAAACCTGACCAAAAGCTTTTAAGGAATTCACGTTGTTCGTCAGTGAGGAAGTCAAAGGAAGCATCAAGCTCCTTTTGTACGGTGAGGTCTTTAAACATCTGTTCAGCCGGCACGAGATACCTGTCCAGTTCATCAAAATCCCGCAATAGCATATCTCCCCAGAAATAGAACTTATCAAATGCTTCTCGATTGGATTCATCGTTTCCCAGGTTGTTGTGATAAGTGATGTACAGACGATGTATCAGCTCAAGCTTATCAGGCACTTTCTTTGAAGAGAAACCTGCCAGGAAGTCTTCGATGGTGATCATTCGCGGCGCGAAAGTGGGCCTAGCGAGCATGCCAGAAAGATGTTTTCTGAAATAGATTACAGCCCTCCGGTTAGGAAAAACTATCGTAAGCAGGTCTAACTGCTTGTACGATTTATGCAAATTTTCCGCGAGCTCGTAAAGGAATGACTTCATCGCTTTTTATCCAAAACGGTAATAAAGCAGATGATTCGAAATAAGCAAATTGGAGATGTATTAATTTGGCACTGAATGCACGGGGTCCGCTTGATGGCGCGTCGAATCCGCGAGTTCCCGAGGCGGGAGACTCGGCGGGGAACGAGATAAAAGCGCTTCAATTAAAAAATGCGACGTCAATTCAAAATAGACATGTGAAAGAAACGCTACAAATTTCTGAAAATTGCCGCGCGGCCTGACTCTTAACTAAGGCAGCCTTTTACACAAACTATTGTAACTGTTTAAACTTTTATTGATCATACCCTTCGTTTTGCTGGAGGTTAGGGTTAAGTGTTCTTTGCCGTTGAGGGATAGCAAACAACTCCTTGGTAGGATCAGTAGGCAAATGGTCCCACCACGACGCTGTTGTGAATTTACCAAAGCGGATCAGATCCTGGCGTCGGAAACCTTCGAATATAAATTCACGTCCTCTTTCTGCCAATAATTCATCCAGCGTTAGGGTACTGGTAGTGTACTCATGGGCTGGCCAACTGGCTTCTGTGAAAGCACGCATTTTACAATCATTAATTAATTGGACAGCTTCCGCTGTGGCAACACCCCCATTTTTACGCATGGCAGCTTCCGCCTTGGCAAAATAAATCCAGGTGAGACGGTAAACATTCCAATCTGTACTGTTATAGTCTGGATCGCTGGAAGCTCCCAGCCTATACTTATTAAAACGGACTCCACTGTTTTCTTCTCCTTGTTCCATATCAGAAGGCAGTTGGTTAGGATCAGTTCCATTTTGTTGGGCGACTTTGTTTTTCCGGATATTGTCAACGAATACAAGCGGTTGACCGTCATATTCATTTCCGCCGCTGGCAAGTACAGGCTCGGTGGTACCAAACTTAAATTGAGTGCCTTCAAGTATCCACTCCTCTTTTCGCAGGTCCTGATCATCAAAAGTCGTATATACTCCGGGAATTACGACAACCCCATCATTTCCATTGCGAGTACCACCATAGATTTCCTCTTGGTTGAAGTGATAAAAATCGGAAGGCCATTGGGGTGAGAAGTCTGACGTTTGCGTATTGTATGCAATAGTGAAAATTGCTTCTTTTGATGTATGGTTTGCGGGTTTGAAAGGATCGGTTATATTCGGATCGAGTGCCATAACCTGATCATTCTGGCCACCGGCCTGACCGTTGATCAGCACATTGGCAGCGGCGATACAATCATCCCACCGTGCAGTGCCTGTCCATTTTTCTGCATTCAGATATAATTCCACAAGCATAGCATAACCACCGGCCTGCGACATACGCCCTAACATTGCGGCCGAAAGTTTCGGAGTATTGTCAATATTGTCCTTAATTTCCTTTTCAATAAAATTGAATACTTCGACACGCGGCGCTGTTGGTGGACTTTCAGGGTCACCTATTTTCGTTACAATTGGTATATTGCCGTACATATCCATCAATTTCAAGTAATGAAAAGCGCGGAATAGCTTAAGCTCTGCGATGAAAGCATCTTTCTCTGTCTGGGTTAACCCCATTTGCTCTAGGCTCCGTGACTCCAGGTTCTCGATAGGGTCAGTGCATAAGCCAAGCCCCCACCACATCAGGCGCCATGGATCCCAGACCACGTTATCGTCAACTGTCCAGGTGTGCCTATGCAGGCGGATCCACTGCCCACCATCCTGTCCGTGTCTCCCTTTAACTGGCCATGCTAATTGGTCAGCCGCAAGCTCGCTGGAACGCCACCAACCTAATTGACCAGGCGTAGCCCACGCATTAGAATGCGTGTAAGGACGCAATACCGCAGAAACAACTTCGTCTTTATTGTTATAGAAATTTGTAGTTAGGAGCGTGTCGTATACATTTTCCTGCAGATCTGTACAGGCATGAGCACTTAGCAGAAATGACAATATTACATAGCATTTCAAATATTTCTTTATTGATTTCATCTTTAGTCAGGATTAGAAACCTACATTCAGTCCAATCATAAATGAGCGGGTACTAGGATATGGACCACGGCTATCGATACCAGGTGAAACGCCGGTGTCCTGAACAAAATCAGGGTCATTTCCTTTGTACCCTGTAAGGATCATCAGGTTGGATCCACTCACATAAAGGCGGAGATTCCGGATGTAACTAAGTTCTGGTTTAAAACTATAACCCATTGTTACTTCGTCCAACTTGAAGAAACTTCCGGACTCAAGGTAATAATCGGAGTACTGATAAGTATCGTCCAGTTGCGCATGCTCGTCGAAGGCGCTGTTTAGCAAATTAGTGCCTGATGTTTTATTACCATAAGATAACTCCATGGTATTTAATAAATCGTAATCGAACCGGCCACGCATAAAAATCCTCAGATCAAATTGCTTATAATTGAATGTATTGGTCCAGGACAAGTAATACTTGGGAATCCCATTACCAATAACAGCAAGGTCTGAGACATTGGGATCTGTTGAATCAACGATTTCATCAAAAGAAACTTTGCTGCCGTCGCGCTTATAGAACAACCAATCGCCGTCTTCGTCAAATCCGGCAAAACGCTTGCCGTAGAAATTACCGATAGCACCGCCTGCGAAAGTACGGATAGCATCTCCGAGTGCACCATATCCGCCAATCGAACCGAAAGTCGCGTAATCAGTTTTGTACACGTCATTGGAAAAGGTCACCATTTCATTTCTCGCTGTACTTGCAGCAACGTCCATTTTCCATTGGAAATTCGCTTTCTCAGCCACCACGCCGCTTAAGCTAAGCTCAACACCATTGGTAGCCATAGTGCCAACGTTGGTGAGGACGGTCTCTCTCACATAGGGAGGTATAGGAGAATTGTAATTGCCGATCAGATCGACGGTGCGACGATTGTACACATCCAATGCACCACTTAATCTATTGCTGAATATGCTAAAATCCAGACCAAAGTTCCATTCTTTCTTTTTCTCCCACCTTAAATCGGGGTTCGGGTTTCTGTTTGGGCCATAGGTCTGTCTCCACACGCCATCGGGATTAACATAATTTCCACCCGAACCTAACGTTACAAGTGAAGAGTAGTTGTCGAAGCCGGCATTACCTGTTACGCCGTATCCTACACGCAATTTCAGCTCGTCAATAAACTCAAAGGTCTGCATAAAATCTTCATGGCTGATATTCCAACCCACTGAAGCTGCGGGGAAGTTCCCCCATTTGTTATCCTCTCCAAAGCGGGAAGAGCCTTCGTGACGAAGGATAACCTGCGCCATATATTTGTCCTTAAAGGCATAATTGATTCTTCCAAAAAAGGCGATCAGCGTGTTATCATTTTTGGAGCTGCTCATACCAGCCTTTCCGGCGTCCAGTGCTGTACCGTCTTCCAGGGCATTGTCTGTCAGGGCATCGTTAATGAAGCCAGCGTTTTCTGCGAAGAACTCCTCATTGACCTCATAACGCCAGCTATACCCGGCAATGGCTGTAACATTGTGTACATCCTCAAATTTATGGGCGTATTCTATAGTAGGCTCGAAAGCATATTTAATATTTTGCGCAGTAGTCTTGGAGGCGTAACCGCCGCCAACCCACTCCACTTCACTCGCTTCTAGTGAGGCTTCAGAATCGCGTTCCTTATAAGTTCCATCTATGTAATAATTTCTTTGTACAGATCCGAACAGGGAGCCTTTCAGACCTTTTATAGGCTCAAGACTTACGCTTCCTTCTAGCGAAGTGGTTTGCTGTTGACGATCACTTGTTTCCTGCTCTAACCGCGCAACCTGATTAGTACTTGTTTGTTCAAAGTACCAGGTATCATCGAGGTTTTTAAATGGCAATGTTGGATTACGGATCAACTGGTCCTCCCATCCGCCGCCGCCAAGTAAATTGGCTTTATTAAAATTTGTAGCCAGGTTCATTGAAGCATTAAGGCGTCCATCGAGTCCTTTCTGATTGATATTAAAACGGATGCCAAACTGTTCGCGGCTGTTTTCTTTCCCTATTCCCTGGAGGTCCTGATAGGTAATACTGGTGCGGTGACTGGTATTTTCACTGCCACCAGAAAGTGCAAGATTATGATATTGGCTTAAGTTATCATGATTCACTAACTCGTCGAAGGCATCGATGGAGTACCCGTAGTCATTTGGACTATTGATGATTTGACCTGCTGCAATCCTTGCACGATATTCGTCAGCAGTCATAAAGTCAGGTCTCCGCTGAATGTACTCCTTCCTGAAATAGGTTGAATAATCAATGGTTGGTGCGCCGGCTTTTCCTTTTTTGGTTTTCACTAAAATCACGCCGCCATTGGCCTGTACACCATATATAGCAGCAGCTGAACCGTCTTTCAATACGTCGATAGATTCTATATCATCCTGTTGTAGCAGATCGAGGTTTCCGCCAGGAACACCGTCGATGATAACCAAAGGCTCCTTAGAGCCATTAATAGAAGCAACACCTCTTATAGAGAGAGATACGCCACTGTTGGGGTTTGACCCACCAGTACGTGTAACCGTAAGACCAGCTACCTTTCCTTGCACGAGGTCCAATGCATTGCGAGCGCCACTTTGGCGGAAGGATTCGGATTTAACAGACGCTACTGCAGATGTAACTTCTGCCCTTCTCTGTGTACCGTAACCAATTACGACAACCTCGTTCAAAGTCGTAACGTCCGGCTGCATTTGCACGTCTACAACGGTACCGCCGTTCACGGACACTTCCTGTGAAAGGTATCCTATAAATGAAAACACGAGTGTACCTGTTGCATTAGCGACCTCCAGCGTATATCGACCAGCGGCGTCCGTAACGGTGCCCACACTTGTAGCCTTCAACACCACGTTTACGCCAGACATATCCTCACCTGATTCTGATGTTACATGTCCGGATATCGTTAACACAGCGCTTTGCACGCGAACCTTATCCCTTAAGGGGGGATCATCGGATGGCTCAATCTGGTTCAATACCTTCTGCGCAGCGTCTTGTTGTTGCTCAATTTTGTCCTGCACTTTAGGCGTGATTTCTTGCGATTCTTTTTCTAAGATCACGTAAATGTTGCCTACTTTTTTATAAGTAAGGCCAACAGGTGATAAAATTGCATCAAGGATCTCTTCAACCGACGCTACTGTATTGATGTTAGCATTCACCTCTGCCTGTTGAATATCCTTACTATTAAACACAAAGTAAATGCCGCGCTGACCGCGCAGATCCTGCATTACTTTCTTTATCGGCTTGTAAACAGTCGACGCATTTTCCTCATGAATAGACTGTAGTGCCAAGTCATAAACTTCATGAGCCTGAGCATGGCTCAAGCAGCGCACAGTTGTTATAGCCAGGAACGAGCTTAAAAGTAAACCTTTTCTCATCGTTGGTTAGGTTAGGTCTAGAAATTACTATTCAATTAAAACTTCATCACCCTGCCGCATAACCCTTCTGTCGAACACAGTGGATAAAGCTTGCAGTAGTGTCTCAAGGTTTTCTGTGGGGACTTCCCCGGTGATCTCAATATCTTCACGGGGTTTGTTTTTAACTACGACCGTCAGCCCATATGTGTCTTTGATCCGCACCGCAATCTGTTCCAATGAAAGTCCGTCGAGTATCCATTCGTGATCTTTCCAGGCGCTGTATACTTTGGGATTTACGGTGTGGTGTTTAAGTTCTTTCTTTGCCGAAACCTCTACGAGATCGCCAGGTTTCATAGCGATCTTTTTATCATCCAACGATAGCTCAATGGCGCCGGTATTGAGCACAACGGTTGTCTTTCCGCGCTCGGAAACCGTAAATTCTGTTCCAAGCACCTTAACGTCCAACATGTTGGTATGCACGGTGAATTTTAGACGTTGGGACGGATCGGCAGGGTTAGTCCTTCTTTGGATGGAGAAGAAGGCTTCACCTTCAAGCCACACTTCCCGGTTCTGCTTCCACGTATCGCTGAGAGTAAGCGCAGAATTTGCATTCAGCACCACAACGGAACCGTCTGGCAGGTCAATGTGGCGGGTTTCGCCAAAGCTCGTTTGGTATGTAACGGGTTGTCGCCAAAACATGTAGCTCAACACGGTTGCAACAAGCAACATGGCGGCTATTGCGCCAGTCATACGTTGTACTCTTCGCAAAGAAAAGGTCCGGACAGGTCTTGCTGATTCGTGTGCAGGCCTTTGCCTATTACTGGCCTTGATCCTTTCCCATACATTTTGGGAGATGCGTTGCGCATCGGGGTGCGCGCCAAATTCTATCGACTGTACCAATGAACGCGCTTCTTCGATAACGAGACGTTTATGCGGATGTTCTTTCAACCACTTTTTCCAGAACAAAGAGTTCTGAGGCTGCGGCTTTTTTACCCAGTGCACAAAATCCTGATCGGAGGCAAAATCTTCCACCGAGTAATTCTCGTAATTCATTTGAGGTCTGGGGTGTTTTTCATTCATAATACATTAGGTTAAAGGGGAGATTGATAAATTTTTACCAGAAAAATTTTATATTTTTTTTTCAAATAGCTTTATAACTGACTCAGAGCCCTGTTATAGCGTTGTTTAACGAAAGTAAATTAAGCGAGATACGGTAATGCCGACAGGTATTTTTGCTTGAAACGCGTTTTAGATAGTCTCTCAGTATTGGAAGGGTACTTGAGGAATACGAGTAGCTGCTACACTTCAGTTTGCCGGAGCTCTTTTCGCAGGGCTTGAATGGCCGTATGGATCTGATTATATACCGTCTGGATATTTAAAGACATGATATCGGCAATCTCAGGATAGCTTAAATTGCTGAAATACAAAAGATAAACTGATTCGTCCCCAGCCTGTTGGAGCGTGCGATCGCCGAGATCAACGAGCTGAAGCCGGATCTAGTCATCTGCTCGGG
>JANNPM010000277.1:0-2778 GCA_031400145.1 Chryseolinea sp.
CATCAAGGGTGAGTTTTCACAGGTGTTCTTGTCGAACATTGAAGAAACACTGAAAAAGAAAGAGCAGGTTATCATATTTCAAAACAGAAGAGGCTACTCTCCAATGGTAAATTGTGAGGACTGCGGTTGGGTTCCCAAGTGTATAAACTGCGCCGTCAGTCTTACGTTTCATCAATTCCGCAACGCGTTGGTCTGCCATTACTGCGGATACAAGGAATCGCTGCCTGAAAAATGTCCAGTCTGCTCCTCAATGCGACTCAAAACGGTGGGATATGGAACAGAAAAACTGGAGGAAGAGTTGTCGATATATTTCCCCGATTCGATTGTGCAGCGCATGGACATGGATACCACGAGATCCAAGAGTGGATATGAAACTATTCTGGAGCAATTTGAGAGTGGAAAGACCAATATTCTGGTGGGCACGCAGATGGTTACAAAAGGGCTTGACTTCGACCGCGTCAGCATGGTCGGGATTTTTAATGCCGACCGGATGATACACTTCCCGGATTTTCGTTCTTATGAGCGGGCGTTCCAGTTAATCACCCAGGTCAGTGGCCGCGCAGGACGAAGGGATAAGCCAGGGCTTGTCGTGATCCAGACTGCCAACACGCAGCACCCGTTGTTGCAAACTGTTTTGCAAGGCGATGCTGAAGGATTTTATCAGGATCAGCTAAGTGACCGCCGTGCCCATCTTTATCCGCCTTACTCCAGATTAATAGAGATTACCGTTAAGCACACAGACAAAAGGGTAGCTAAAGCGGCTGCGCAGGAGTTGTTCGGCGACATTTCTTCCAGTCTTTCCGGACATCAGATACTTGGTCCCGGCGAGCCCATGATCCCAAAAATCCGGAATCAATATCTTATGAACATTCTAATTAAAATTCCCCGGAGCCACCCGGCACTATCTGACTTAAAAGCAACCCTGGTCCTATGCGCCCAACAAGTTGCAAAAAACAAGGCCTACCGCAACATCCGCGTCATCATCGACGTAGATCCCATTTAGTAAGGACAGCGGCGCAAGATACCAAAGCCTTCTCTAGGTCATGGTGTCGTTGCGGTTAATCCTTTTCCAGGATCTCCCAAGCCTCATTCAAAATAGAAATTGCCTGATGCGCGGTGAGATCGAACTGACAGGGAACGACAGAAACGTAATTGTTGGCGATGGCCCATTCATCGTTATCTTCACCCTTGTCGAAGTTCACAAAATTGCCCACCATCCAAAAATATCTCCGCCCATTTGGATCAACCCGTTGATCAAAATCCTCCACCCATTTTGCGTTGGCCTGCCTGCATATCCGGATGCCTTTCAAAGGCTCGTCGCCTTTTGGAGGAAAGTTAACGTTTAACGCGACGCCTTTCGGAAGTCCCTTTTTCAATACCTGTAACGTTATCCGCCTGATGTATTCTTCGGCATGTGAGAAATCAGCATCGTGGTTAAAGTCTGCTAACGAAAAACCAATCGCGGGAGTACCTTCAATGGCACCCTCGATCGCTGCTGACATGGTACCCGAATACAGCACGGATATGGAAGTATTGCTCCCATGATTGACACCACTGACGACAACATCTGGCTGACGGTTATCCTTTAACACAAAGTGCCGTGCGATCTTCACGCAGTCGGCCGGTGTTCCCGAACACTCAAATGCCTGCACACCCTCAAAAATAAAATTCTCTTCCAGGCGCAACGTTTCCCCTACGGTAATGGCATGACCCATTCCTGATTGCGGACCATCGGGTGCGACTACAATAACGTCTCCGATCGTTTTCATAACGTTGATCAGCGTGAGTATGCCTTTTGATGTTATGCCATCGTCATTAGAGACAAGGATAAGGGGTTTCATTCGCTAGTAGATAAAATAAAGATCATAGATAGTGCCTTCAGATGGAATTGTAATATGCTACAATTCTGGCAAAATCATATTTGTCGTCCGTTCTAAGCCTGTTAGTTTTTATATATTTTTCTACATCGTCCGATTTATTGCCCATAAGGTTGAGCAGATCGCCTTTATTGCCATCGAACGCTGATATGTTTCCTTCTTCATCCATGAAGAAATAGCTATTGACGAGTACCTGCCTTGAATATGAGCCCATGTAGTAAGGTGAGCTATACGTTTTGTATTCTATGGCTTCCCTTGCCAGAAGCGTCAGCTTCCCTTCCACCAGGAGCTCAAAAAAAACCGTTGCCTTATACCTGGTCTGATTTGTGTACGGCAGCGCAAAGAACTGCCTGTACTTCCTTACGGTGTTGTCAAATATCTCAAAAAATAGAACTTTGCGTGCGCTGAATGCTTCGGTGCGGCGGTTGGGCAGGTTATACTGAATCAAATCCTGCTGCAGATCATACTTTATCTGTCCTTTAAGCGTATCGCCTTCCAAAAGCACTACTTTCCCCTCGTGCCATATGGCAGACGGCCACTGCTGCGCATTCAGCCTAACCGTTGCAGACTGCGTGAAAAATGCTGCCGATATCAATATCAACGTTCTTTTATAAAAGCCATCGATGCATCCAGGTTTCATGACTGCTTTAAAATTGTGTGTCCCAGTTTGTCACGCTTCGTCATCAGATATCTCTCATTGTGCGGATTGGGGACTATCTCGATCGGTATATTGTCAACAATTTCCAGACCATAGCCCATAAGTCCAACGCGTTTTTTCGGATTATTAGTGATTAAACGGATCTTTGTTATGCCAAGATTGCGAATAATTTGCGCGCCTATTCCATAATCGCGTTCATCCATGTCAAATCCAAGCTTAATATTGGCCTCTACCGTGTCCAGT
>JANNPM010000325.1:0-5807 GCA_031400145.1 Chryseolinea sp.
TTTGCCGGGTCGTAAAGTGGCCCGGCTTCCAGTAAAACAACCTTGATTCCTGCGTTAGCAAGAACATAGGCGGCCATGCCACCACCGGCGCCAGACCCAACAATACAAACGTCGTATGATTTTGGTGACTTCTTAATCTGAAATTCGGCCATAGAGTTTGGTTAGTCAAATTATTGTGATCGAAAAGTAAAGATTTAGAATGGAACATAGGAATATGTTGATCAATATGTTGGATCCGTTCACAGAAAGATAAGGTGGTTTCAGCCTTAATTATGCGACTGATTTCTCCGTCATCTGTTCTACCGGTGTGTTTTCTTTTTTCTTGCCGATGATCAACCTGATACCAGTGTCATAGGTGAAGTAACTCCACATCCAGTTTATCATTACGACAAGCTTATTCCTGAAACCAACCAGCGAGGTTAGATGAACGAACATCCAGATAAACCAGGCTTTAAATCCCTGGGTCTTATAGAGCTTACCAAATATTTTAAGGTCTGCTACTGCCTGGTTGCGGCCAATAGTTGCCATGGATCCCTGGTCATTGTAACGGAAAGGCTGGAGCGCCTCGCCATTTAATTGCCTTTTTAAATTTTTTCCCAGCCATTTGCCCTGTTGGATAGCAGGCTGTGCCATCATTGCATAACCCTCCGGCTGTTCGCCCGATAGCATACCTGCGATATCACCGATGGCGAAGATATTGGTATAACCCGTGACCCGGCTAAAGCTGTCGACTTTTAATCGATTACCCGGCAGCACGGCGTCTCCTGAAAAGCCGTCAATGATGGTGCCGGTTACACCAGCTGCCCAAATCAAGGTACGGGAGCATAATGACTCACCGGTGTCAAGTTGCACTTTAAAGCCGTCGTATGACTTAACCCGGCAGTTCATCCAGAGTTTAACCCCCGCGTGTTCGAGTAATTCCTTCGCCTTTACAGCCGCCTCATCTGACATTCCTTTGAGTAACTGGGACCCGCTTTGAATGAGGTGAATGTCCATATTGACGAAATTCAATTCCGGATAGTCTTTCGGAAAAACGTGCTTTCGCAGCTCACTTAAGGCCCCCGCGATCTCGACACCGGTTGGTCCACCACCAACAATAACAAAATCCATAAGGCTGTTCATCTGAACTTCATCATTGATCTGCAAGGCTTTTTCAAAATTGGTAAGAATGGTATTTCTCAGAGACAATGCGTCTTCAATAGTTTTGATTGCAATGGACTTTTGCTGGATCTCTGTATTGCCATAAAAGTTGGTCACCGCGCCGGTAGCAACAACAAGATAATCATAATTAAAATAACCTATAGAGGTTTCAAGGATTTGCGTTGAGGTGTTTACTGACAGCGCATCCGCCATCCGAAAATAAAAGTCGGCCTGATCTTCAAAGATCTTCCTGAACGGATATATGATCGATGATGGCTCTACCCCTGCGGTTGCGACCTGATAAAGCAACGGCTGAAACGTGTGGAAATTCTGCCTGTCTACGACGACCACCTGGACCGGCGCGTTTCGCAGGGATTTAGCAAGTTCGACGCCTGCGAAACCTCCCCCCAGGATAACGATACGTGGTTTGTCACTTTTCTTGATGATTACTGCTTCAGCCACTTTCAAAAGATAAAATTATTGGGCTACAAGTTAAACCATAAATGTCATATGGAGGTTTTATTGGCGCGCGCGACCTAAGATAATCACAGACTCATGACTTCCACATCGCGTGTTATCTCACATAAAGCAATTTTTAGTAAAATTTTAGATAGGGAGTATTTGGAAGGCCCTGTCTTGACATCGGAAGGTTCAGGGCAGCTGGATGGACTCGAGGAACTTCCTGAATTCCGGCGTGTCGTAATTTGCGGCTCCGCTTTCGCTGCTGACGACTTTCCCGTCAGGAGCAATTATAAACGTAGTAGGAATAGAGGTAACCTGAAGCAGATTTGGCAACGTTCCGGCAGGCACATATACCGGAAAGGTAAATGCTTTGTCGGCTATGTAGCTTTGCACCTTTTGAAGGTCTTGTGGCCTGTCCACCGATAACATGATAAAGGCAACTTTAGTTGAATCCATCTGATTGTACAGGTTTTGGATTGACGGCATCTCCATCCGGCATGGACCGCACCACGTTGCCCAGATGTTAAGGAATAAGATTTTATTCCTGAATGAATCCGCTGCCCTCAGGGTGCCCTGAAGATCACGGATCTTGAAATTGTAATTAAATTTACGTGCCACGGCTGGCTCATCCATTTTTGCGTCAAACGCCCCTGTATGCATCAATGCAGCACCTGTCAAGTAAGAAATGCCCGACAACAATCCTGTATAACGAAGAAACATCATTACCACTGCGATAACGACCCATGGTTTCAGCACGACCCACACCTTCCTTGCCGTATCGGTAAATAATTTATTCATGATTCAATTGGTTACCCAAATGTTGCTATTTTAATTAATTTCTAATTAATTTAGAAAGAGATCAATATAAAAGGGGAGGGCAATCAACGAAGCCTACTGGACAAAAACGGCAAGCTTGTGGAGTAATTTTGGATGTTTTAATTTTCGATGTTTTAATTTCGATGTTTAAGAGCCTACAAGCTTTCTCCAGTCACCGAAACGCATCGTGATACGCTGTCTCATCTTTTCGTAGTTGTCCCAGCTATCGGTTACGTGATAAATTGATGGCAGGGTCTTTACAAGGATCTCATCATAGTCATTACGGTAAAGCCCGCCACCATAATAATAATAGGTAAACATGTTCCCCTGCTTGCTGAACAGCTCGTATCCGAGGTATCCATCCCAGATCTCGCTGAGGATGGTGCAGGAAATCTCGCGGCGTTTGAAACGGAAGATCTGGTTGGAAGCCTCTTCTTCAAAGTATTCTGAATAAAAGCCGCTATCGATGATCCAACCCAGGTATATTCCGATGTGTACGTAAGCTTGTTCTATCGGCAGGGAATCGGGGAAGTTTCCTAAGAAATGGCTCTTCGCGTTATCGTAAATTGTCTTTTGGATTTCCGCCTTTTTTTCCATGCCAAAATGTTAACCTAATGTTAAGATAATCAAAAAAATATTCTTCAACCAGTTAATGAAAGAACAAATAAGCTATGAAAATTGCAGCTATTACTCCAGCCAGGTCCGCAACTAATCCACCAGTTAACGCATATCTCGTTTTACGGACGTTAACGGATCCGAAATAGACAGCGAGGATGTAAAATGTAGTGTCGGCACAGCCTCTGAAAATAGACGCGAGATTGCCTACAAAGGAGTCAACGCCACCAGGGGTACTCTTAGACAGCTCAAGCATCATACCACGTGCGGCCTGACTGCTGAGCGGTTTGAGAAATGCTACAGGCAACGCTCCAACAAAGTCAGTGTTGATACCGAGCAGGCCGAAGAACCAGGCGAGTCCGCTGACAAGGTAGTCAAGTGTGCCGGATGCCCTGAAAAAACCGATACCCACCAAAATTGCGATTAGAAAGGGTATGATTTTAATGGCCGTTTCAAAACCTTCCCTGGCCCCCTCAATAAAGGTTTCAAAGAGCGGTATGCCTCGTTTTAAACCAAGTACAAAGAACATTATAATGATCGTCGAGATAATAACGCTCGTGAAGAGAGTGGACTGCGTATTGAGGTCATCTGGCGACAACGTTGAAAAGTACCATACGCCGGCGAAAATGATTGTTGACAGGCCGATGACATAAGCAAATATGACCCGGTCCAGAAGATTGATCTTTTGTTTTACACTCAGGTAGAGCAGGCCGACAAGTGTTGAGCAAAACGTTGCGATTAGCGTGGGAATAAAAATGCTTGTAGGATTGGACGAACCAAGTGTCGCGCGATCAGCGATTATAGACAACGGTATCACTGTGAGTCCCGAAGTATTCAACACCAAGAACATGATCTGAGCGTTCGAAGCAGTATCCTTGATTGGGTTAAGGTCCTGCAATTCCTTCATGGCCTTGAGTCCCAATGGGGTTGCAGCATTATCCAATCCAAGAATGTTCGCGCTGAAATTCATTATGATGGAACCTGTGGCCGGATGATCTTTGGGAATCTCTGGAAACAGACGGGCGAAAAAGGGCCCCATCAATCGTGAGAGGATAAACACCATCCCCCCTTTTTCTCCAATTTTCATCAAACCCAGCCACAACGACATCACACCCGTAAGACCAATTGAGATCTCGAAGCCCGTCTTTGCCATGTCGAAGGTAGACTTCAACATAAGCGGAAATACCGTTGTATCCTGAAAGACTACAAGCTTGATGACTGCTACAGCAAATGCAATGAGAAAAAATGAAACCCAAATATAATTCAGCACCATTATGCGACAGTTTCAGTTAACAAGGTACAATGTTCATTGTGTGTTTGCCAAATTCAGAATGTGGCAGGCTGCAATGCCAGCGGTTTCAGTTCTCAACCTGCTTGCACCGAGGCTCACTTTGGCGAAGTTATGGGCAAGCGCAAGCGCTACTTCCGCATCCGAAAAGTCTCCTTCCGGTCCGATCATTACAATGTTTGCGGAACCTCGAGAAACTGAAGCCTGCAGATGTCTGTAGTTCTCATGATCGACATGCGCAATAAACTTTCCCCCGCTAAAGGATTGTGTTACGAGATGCTTGAAGGTAACGGGACCATTCAACCGGGGTAGCGCCAGGGTCAATGATTGCTTCATGGCGCCTATCGCTATCTTTTCAAGCCTTTCCATTTTCGCGTGCTGCTTTTCGGTGCGCTCACAGATCAGCAGAGTAATCTCATCGATACCGAACTCTATTGACTTCTCGACGAACCACTCAAGGCGATCGCTATTTTTCAGCGGCGAGATGGCGATGTGAACGTGATGATTTCTTTTAGGTGCCTCCTGTATTTCCAGAATTTGAAACACGCAATAATCCGACCCGACAACTGTAATCTGGCCTTTGTAGAGAAAGCCCTTGCCGTCAGTGAGTTGAATAAAGTCTCCCTTTTGCTTTCGTAAAACTTTTACAACGTGCCTGGATTCGACGGCATCGAGATGCAAAACTCCTTCAGAAATGTTAGGCTGATAGAAAAGGTTCAAGCCATTATGCTTATAGCGTTTCCGGTTTGTGTACGAGCCCGTTACATTCCTTCATGGCCTGCTTTTGGATTTGCCCTGGCAGTGTCGCGCCAATATGTCCAATACAAAGTTGTCACAAGCGCTTAACGACCTATCTCGTTTTCATTTCCTTATAGGGACGTTGAACGGCGCCTGTATAGATCTGACGTGGCCGTCCGATCGGTTCTTTGTTTTCGCGCATCTCTTTCCACTGCGCGATCCATCCGGGTAGCCTGCCCATTGCAAACATTACGGTGAACATTTCAACAGGTATACCGAGCGCACGGTAGATGATGCCTGAATAAAAGTCAACGTTGGGATACAACTTTCTTTCAACAAAGTATGGGTCTTTTAATGCGGCCTCTTCTAACTTCAGCGCGATCTCCAGTACCGGATCCTTTACGCCAAGTTTTTTAAGGACGTCATCGGCAGCCTTCTTGATGATTTTGGCACGCGGATCAAAATTTTTGTATACGCGATGACCGAATCCCATAAGGCGAAAGCCGCTAGCCTTGTCTTTTGCTTTGCTGATCCACTTCTCAGTATCTCCCCCGTCTTTCTTTATGTTTTCAAGCATCACAATCACCTCCTGGTTCGCACCGCCGTGGAGCGGTCCCCAAAGGGCATTGATACCTGCTGAAATAGATGAATATATGCTCGCTTTTGATGATCCAACGATTCGTACGGTGGAAGTAGAGCAATTTTGTTCATGATCAGCATGCAGGATCAATAGCTTGTCGAGCGCGTC
>JANNPM010000337.1:0-1800 GCA_031400145.1 Chryseolinea sp.
TTGGTCCCTGCAATTTGAACTCCTGTTATGCCGGAGGCAATGTATCCAATAAACTTAAACGCCACGAGGCGCCAGGCGTGAATGGTCAGTTGCATCTTGTGTTCCTCCCTCTTTGAAACGCTACTGCGTGCCCCGGCCTGAAGGGCCGAAACATCTGAGCCCAGGGTCAGGCCTGAAAGGCCGCAGCCCTGGGAAAAAAGTCCCACCCTCGATTCCGGCAGGCCTGTAAGGCCGTTACCTCTGCGGCCTGGTTTGATACATTTTTCCCACTCTCTTTTTTGTATTACATGAAGACTTTGTTATAATTGCGCTCGCAAGGGCAAGCATATAAATGGGAAGAGGAGACAAAAAATCGAAAAAGGGCAAGATCTGGAAGGATTCGTATGGTAATTCCCGTAATAAAAAGCAGCTTAAAGCCAAATTAAAGAGAACGTCTTCTAAGAAAGCCACGGTGGCGCCGGTAGAGGAAGCAGCGGCGAAGCCAAAGAGAACGGTAGCTAAAAAGAAGTCAGACGCATAGTATAATATGAAGAAAATAGTAAACATAGGATGGTGGTGGCACGGATCGGTCTTCGATTTGTGAACAGCCTTATTATGACTTACAAAAGCCAAAGGCCTGCTGTTCACAGCAGGCCTTTGTTTTTAATAACATTTTGCAGTATCAATAAACAACCGATGAAATACAAATTGAAGACTTTCACGAAGAAACTACTCGCCGACACGCTTACGCCGGTAAATATCTACCTCAAGCTTAGGGATGTATACGCAGGCAGCATCTTGCTGGAAAGTTCAGACTACCACGGTCACGAAAATGCCTTATCGTTCATTTGCTGTGATCCCATTGCCTCATTTGAAGTCAAAGCCGAAAATGTGGAGTGCCGGTATCCCGATGGAAACATTGTATCAGAAAAGATATCCGGCACTGGTCACGTCACCACTTTGCTGGATGATTTCCGATGCTGCTTCCAGCCAGATGAGAATCTCTCGAAGTATGCTAACTGTGGATTATTCGGATATATGGCCTACGACGCTATCCGTTTCTTCGAAGATGTGGCTATTACCAAGCATGACACCCAGATCCCGGACATCATATATAAGCTTTATCGCTATGTCATCATCATTGATCATTTTTCCAATGAACTGAGCTTGTTTGAACATTGCTGGGAAGGGAATCCGGAGTGCAAAAGCACACTGGAACGCGTGGAGCAAATCATATTAAGCAATCGATTTGCGACCTATAAGTTCAGGCTTACCAACGGTGAGACCTCCAACGTCGACGATGACGAATTCCTTCAGCTGATAGAGAAAGGGAAGGAACATTGCTATCGTGGCGATGTTTTTCAGATCGTTTTGTCCCGACGATTTACCACTACATTTCACGGTGACGAGTTTAATGTGTATCGCTCCCTGCGTTCAATAAATCCTTCTCCATACCTGTTTTATTTTGACTATGGCAGCTTCAAGCTATTTGGTTCATCTCCCGAAGCGCAGCTCCAGGTAAGTCATGGCAAGGCGCACATCTACCCCATAGCCGGTACGTTCCGTCGCTCCGGAAACGACCAGGAGGACGCGAAAATTGCTGCAAGGCTTACGGCCGACGAAAAGGAAAATGCGGAGCATGTTATGCTAGTAGACCTGGCCAGAAATGATATGAGCCGGAATGCAGAGCGCGTAACGGTAGAGGTATTCAAAGAGATTCAATTTTACTCCCACGTGATACACCTCGTGTCAAAGGTTACCGGCACCATGCGTGATAAAACATCCGTTGTAGGAATGGCTGCCGATACTTTTCCGGCAGGC
>JANNPM010000366.1:0-6963 GCA_031400145.1 Chryseolinea sp.
CAAAACATTGGGAAGCGTTGCCAGTAGAAGTAGCCCAAGTAGTGGATCTGCCGGTGATAAAGGCCAAAGTGACTGAACATCGTAAGGTAGGATACCAATGCCGACATTGTAATAAGAGTAGTGGCAAATGTATTTCCGTAACTGTGTATAAATTCGGTGTTGCCTGCACATCATTCAGCCTGCCAGCCTGAAATTCATTCTCCCATGATTTTACAGAAGCCGCACAACACGAAAAAAATATGGACAAGATCATTGAAACAGCAGAGATGGCTTCTTCACGGGATGTGATGCATCTCCCGGAAATAATCAAGCGTTTAACCGATGAAAATTCATCGGTACGCTACTGGGCTGCTGTTGGCTGTAGCGTGTTGAAAGAGCAATCGGTTATTGCTAAAGAATCTTTAATTGAACTTCTGGACGATTCAGAAATAGCCGTGCGCATTGCCAGTGCAGAAGCCTTATATCATATTGGTGAAAAAAAAAATTGCTATTCAGGCTTTGAATGATGCATTAAAAAACGATAATCAATTTGCCAGACTTCAGGCATTGAATGTATTGCAAACCTTTGGCACTGATGCATTACCAACATTGGAGCAAGCTAAAAGTTTAATATCGGCTGATGCTAAGCTGGATGATTATAATGCACGCGCGGCAAGAACATTAATTGAAACGATACAGGAAAAATAAAAATTAACCATGTCATTAAATTTTATTAGGGATGTTTAGGAAGATTACTTCCCGATACAAAATGTGCTCATACAGAATGTCAATACGTTAGGTGGGTCGCGCAACAAACTACCAACAAAAATTACCTGATCATCTCTAGAAAAAACTAAACATCCCGAAAGAGATTTTTAGGTGTTTGTCGAGTAACAAAAGTAGATAAAGTCTGGTAGACCGTCAATGAATGAACGAAAAATCGATGTCACGATCAAAGTTAGTGTCAGAGGACTCGAATTTTAACGACGACGTGAGGGCTTGTGATGCTATATCAATCTATCATCCAAACTAATCGGCCGACTCTCAATGATTTTTGCAGCGCTAAACTCCGGATGAGTTGGATTAACAAGAATATTATAATCCGAAGAAGTAACTGAGGGGACTATGATGGCCATGGATGATAAACTGTGTAGCCACTTTGTTCCCCATTGTTGAACATCATCAAAATACCCCTTTTTTTTCCAGTTCTCGGGGAGTTCTTTCGTTTCGACTTTTACGATACTTTTATCGGGAATGTCAATCGTAAGGAGGATCAGATCAGGTGGTTTTACTACAGTTGGCAAGTGTACCAAGCATTCAAGAATTGCTAAGGAAATATTACCGGATGTATATAAGATAGGATGCTTACCAGCTTGATGCCATCTGCCAGATACGAGTGTCGACCCGAAGCCACTGATATCGCCTGCGTACTTTGCTTTTTGTATTCGGTAGACAAGCATTAGTACACACCGTATTCGATTCTCAGGAGCTCTTCCTTCACAAGATCAATTCCAAGACTTGATGACAAGAGTTGAATAGGCTTATCGTTATTCAATGCAGGGATAGGGGAGTCTAACCAAGTCACGAATGAATCGCTGCTATTATCAAATGCTGACAATCCAATCTCGTATAACTCCGCAAGCTTTAAAATATTTTCGGAAGCTGCAAAGGTCATAGACGTGGTCTTACTCTGACGTTGATAGGTTCTGATAGAAACGCCGATCAGTTCGGCCGTATCTTTTTGCGGTAGACCAAGTTTATATGAAATAAAAACTACATGTCTTTTCTTTAACGGCCTCTGACGTATTGCATGCCACAAACCTTGTCTTGAATCAACTTCACCCAAGCCAGCTTCTCCTAAATGTTCCAAAAATTTCATCATAATTTGGTGTACGTCATTTGACGTATTAAGTTACGACATTTTGTTGATTGACACCTAAATGAACCTAAGAACTTTTGTTGCTTATTTAGGGATGTTTGAGTTTGAGCACGAAACTAGCAACAAAAATGCACCGGAATTGAGAGGGGAATTTAGCTAATAATTTGAAAGTCAGATGATTGAATTTGACTTCACATTCTGTCCCTAATTTTTAATTGTCTGATTATCAATTAGTTGAATCGGTCATTTCCCGATACAATATGTGAACTCTGTTATTAGTCAGTGTTTTAACTGACTCGAGTAACAAAATGGTAACAAGAATTACCTAACCATCGCTTAACAACTCTAATCATCCCTAAAGAAGTTTTAAGCCTTTCTTACCCTGGTACAAAGTTAAGACGAATTATTCTGATCGCAGGTTATCAATCATATTCCCATTGGCAGCCTTAATCGACTGCAAAGCAACGGTGGCAACAGCAATAGCTATCGTGAGGCCTGCTGAAGTAATGAAAATCATATAACTAATGTCAACGTGATACGCAAATTGGTTTAGCCAACGGTCCATCACGAAGAAGATGATTGGCCATGCAATCAGATTTGCCAGAAGTACCAGGCCTAGAAAACTTCTCGAAACCAAAATGGCAATTTGATCGACCGAAGCGCCAAGAATTTTACGGATGCTGATCTCCTTCCTTCTGCGCAACACAAGGTAAGAAGAAAGCCCAAAGAGTCCGAGGCACGCAACGATAACAATTAGAACAGTAACTATATTGAATAATGTTGCAAACTGAGCGTCAGCTTTATATTGCTGATCGAAGTAGTCGGTCATAAAGAAATAGTGAAATTGATTTCCCGGAAGACTCTTGAGATATTCCTTTTTCACGTCCTCGATAACACCACTTGCGGACAGGGTTGGATCAAATCGTACGGAGAAGTACTGAGTGATTCCTTTATCGAATATGATGACAACAGGTGGGATGCGGGATTTAAGCGATTGGTGATGATAATCATTAATGACTCCAATAACTTCCGGTTCCGAACCCCATATGTCGATTTTGTGTCCGAGAATTTTTTCCGGCTCATTGAAACCCAATAATCTCATGCTGGTTTCATTCACAATTACCGAGATCCATTCTTCACTATCAGCTCCCGAGAAATTACGACCTGCTATCAAATCCAGGCCATAGGTCGCAATAAAATCTTCATTTGTCATGATACCCTGGTAACTGTTTCCCTTGTCTACACTCTGCCCTACGATGCGCACATTTCCAGCGATGTTCTTGACTGCATGTCCCGGAACGTCAGTCGATACGCTTACTGAACTCATTCCCGACTTTTCAACCAATGAATTTCGGAACGTCCTAAACTTACTTCGATATGCCGGTTCATCAAAAACGACCGGGCCATGAACCACAAGTACTTGCTCTGACTCTAACCCGGTTGCAGTTGTCTTCATGAAGTGTAATTGTTTGTGAACAACAAACAACGAAGCAATCAGCGAGGCAGAGCACACAAATTGTATTGTCACCAGGGTTTTACGCAAAAGCACACCCTTGATGGAAAACGGAAATCCATTCAGAACTAATAATGGTTTGAGGCGAGACAAGACGAGTGCCGGGTAGATCGCAACGGATACTGCTCCAAGGAAAAAGACGATACTGATCGTAAGAAGTGTTTCCGTTGAATACAAAATGGAAACGTCAAACGTTCGGTTCACCATTAATGAAAAGGAGGGCAGCAATGCGATCAAAAGGATACACGCTAGTATGGTAGCAGTAAGTTTGAACACAACTGACTCGAAAAGAAATTGCCGGATGAGTTGCTGTTGGGTACTTCCGAGTACTTTTCGGATACCCACTTCACGACCACGTTCCATAGATCGCGCGGTGGCCAGGTTGATATAATTGATCCAGGCAATGACCAAAATAACCACTGCCAATAGCGTCAAATAGAGAACAGACTTTGCATTGCCGTTTTCCGTAATTTCATCAGCCTCATTGGAGTGCAGATGAATTGACGATACGGGTTGCAGGATGAAGTCCATCCACTCATTCCACTCCCGAAGTTCAGTGCCCATTCTTTTATCTACATATGCTCGCATCTTTGCCTGCAAGCTTTCTCTATCGTTAGACGAACGAAGTTCAACATAGGTATAAGTACCAATCCAACCCCAATTCGTCATTAGATTATTCGTTTCTTCTGGTCCAAGAATTTTCCAAAGGCTTTCGAAAGAAAATAGGGCATCAAATCTGAAGTGAGTGTTTTCCGGCAAGTCTGCGAATACTCCAGTCACCTCGTAGGATTGTGTTTTATTGCATATAATGGTTTTTCCTAATGGATCATTATCTCCAAAGTATCGCCTGGCCATTGATTCTGAGATGGCAACGGTGAACGGCCTTCGGAGAACCAGCGAGTCATCACCTTTGACGAGCGGAAACGAAAAGACCTTGAAGAAATCTTCAGATGCATAGAGGATGTTTTCTTCCTTAAATGATTTCTCGTTGTACTCCAGAATATAGCTCTGCCTTCGAGCATTGTTCATCCGGACATAGCGCGTGACTTCCGGGAAATCGCTCTTAAGATCCGACCCGATACTCATGGGTCCGGCAGTCCATCTTCGCGACAGCTCACCATCCGCAAAGCGATCATTCCTTATTCTGAAGATTCTGTCTTTTTTCTCGTGAAAGTTATCATAGCCCTTCTCATGCAAGACATAGATAAATATGAACAAGCTGGCGGTTATGGAAATTACCAAACCGGATAAATTGATCAAGGTGTAGCTTTTATTCTTAAGGGTTATCCTTCTCAGGACTTTAAAGAAGTGATCAATCATAGCAATGCGATTTTGATAATTTAGATCCGTTAGGTACTTATTCGCTTTTTAGATGGTCTACAGGATTTGAGCGGGCAGCTCGAAGTATTTGAAATGCCGATGCCAGTGCAATCAAAACAATAATCAAGACTAGCGGTAGTGCGAAAGTACTGAATGAAATATCGGCCCTCACCGGGTATGTGTTCAGCCATAGCGAACCTAACCAATAAATAAGCGGAATAGATATCAGAAATGACCATGCAACAGATTGCAAATTGTCTTTTGATAATAGAAAAGCCAGATGACTTGCCGTGGCCCCCAAGACTTTTCGGATGCTAAGTTCCTTTCGCCTCAAATTGACAATCATCAAAGTAAGTCCCACTATCCCGAGGCAAGAGATCAGAATCGCGACAGCCGAGAACGAAAGAAATGTTCTCTTGAAGTGTACTTCTTCATTGAATTGTTGATCATAATATTCATCGAGAAAGAAATAATCAAATTGCTTTTCGGGCCACACTGAACTCCATTCATGCTTTATCGTTGCTATTGCGTCTTCCGCTGATAGATTAGGGTTGAGCTGAACGGAATAGTACACCATTTGCCCTTGATTGCGATGTAGTCTGAATATCGCGGGATGAACTGGAACTTAGCGGCCTCGTGATGGTAATCTTCCACCACGCCAATGATTGTCCACTTGTCCCAGTCGTCCTCCATAAAATAGATTTCCTTTCCTACTGCCTCATCCGCGGAATTAAATCCAAGTTCGCGTATGGTGCTTTCTGTCACTACAAGCGAGCCTGTGTCGGAATGTTTTCGGTCGTAATTTCGTCCAGCCTTCATCTTCAAGTCAAAGACAGGGATAAAGTCATAGTCGATATAAACAACTTTGTATGGTATTTGCCTGTCGGGATCGCTTAATGTTCGTTTGGCGAGGTCTACATAAGTGAATCCGATTGGCTCGCCTGGTATTGCCGAAGACAATGTTAAGTTTTCAATCCCTGCGTGCTGTAGCAGGCCGTTTCTGAAAACTTCATTCTTTTCTTGTCTAAGTGAATCCTCATACGCGGAGTAGTTGGTGGGATTATATACCGTAACAATCCGGTCTAAGCTGGCATTTAGATCTGTTGCTCTCATCAGATTGATCTGCTGCGTAACGATTATCACGAGTGATGTAACCGTAAGGGTGGACGCGAATTGGAAAATAACCAACGTTTTTCTAGCCGACATCTTATCAACTGCACCAATCAGCTTCCCCTTTAATGAGGAAGAAAGATCAGTCTTCATGAGCAAAAGGCAAGGATATATGGAGGAAATAAAAATTCCGGTGACAAAAAAAACAATTATTGGAACGCCAACAGTAACGATATCCGGACTGATTGAAGTAATCGGAACACCAGTGATTATTGGAAAGTAGGGCAGAGAGAAAAAAATCATGACACTAGCAACGATCAACGCGATCAGTTGAACTGCAAAATACTGGACCAGAAATTGCCCAATAAGTTGACGCTTTGTCGATCCGATTATTCGCCTAACAGCTACTTCTTTGATTCTTTTGATTAACTGACCCATTTCGAAGTTTTCATGGTTCATCCATGCAACCAGGAGTACGATTACTAAAGCGGCACCGACCAGATACAGCACTAGCTTATTGCCAGGATACTTTAGTTCGCTAAGGTCTTGTGGATTAAGGTGTACATCTGAAATGCTTTGCAATGACAATGTGGTGCCTTTATAATCAATGTTTCCCTTTTGATTCTTTTCAACCGCGAGGTTTAGCTTCCACTCAAGTTCTTCCGGTCGAACTCCATCCTTTAAAAGAAGATAAGTGTGGTCATTAATGAATTCCCATTGCGCCTCCGGAATCCAGTCACGAGGTCGTACAACTTCGAGATCGAAATTGCTATTTTGAGGAACATCAGTTATAACACCAGTAATTCTTAGCTGCTGTCTGTGTTTGTCGATGCTCTGAACCGTCTTGCCTAGTACGTCAAGGGTACCAAATATTTTAAGTGCCAGATGTTTTGAAATTACAATTGAATTCGGATCGGAAAGACAGGTCGATGGATCTCCAGACCAAAGAAAAGACGGAAATACTTTAAAGAATTCGGGATCGGCTAAAACATAGCTGCGTTCGTTGTAAATTTTGTTGTCAGCCATCATTAAGATTCCCGTGCTTGCAGGCCATTTGTAAAATCTTGCAACTTCCTCTACTTCAGGAAAGTTTTGTTTGAGAAATGTACCCAGGCCATAGAACGTTGTAGCCGAAGAGTTTTCGTGTCCTTCGCGCTGCTGT
>JANNPM010000420.1:0-3015 GCA_031400145.1 Chryseolinea sp.
GTGGGGCATTCACGCTCATAATCAAGGTCCATTTACCCTTAGACCGGCTGTTTGCCACCGTATTTTCACAAACGGTCAAACCGTCAATGGAAATCCTTCCGCTTAGTCATTAATTCAATTTATAATTCCGTCAGTCATGAAATGTAAATAAAATCCGCAATCTGGATAGCTTTTATTTTGACCTTCACCTAAAATCCAGTACTTTCCACCTCTCAGGAATCCTTCAACTTTCCGTTTGCTTGTGCTTTATGCGTTTGGTGTTATTCTTACTGCTATCTACCGTTGCAATCGTCACTCAAGGTCAATCGCTGGATAGTCTTGTATCCTTTTCACCAGATAGTATAGTCAGTCCGTACGAGCGCAAACTGGATTCTATTCAACGCAATTTCTATGCGAAGTCTGAGAATCTCAAAAGCACTTTCAAACAAAAACTTTCCATGCTGGATTCGTCTCGTAAAAAAATGCAATCTAAAACGGATAGCCTTCAACCCTTGCAACTTTCTGAAATGTATGAACAGCACCTGGATAGCATTACCAAGCAAGGAGAAAATTTGGTGGCATCGGTAAACCAAAGGATGAAGAATTTGAAAGCAAAAGCCATCGGAAGCGTAAAGCAACTCAACCTTCCTCCGCAGCTTCAGGAAAAGGCAAGTACCGTTACTAAAAGCATCGATGGATTTCGGCTGCCCGTAAAAGACCTTAACATTTCATCGCTCGATTTGCCAGGAAATCCACTTGCAAATCTGGATGGTTTAATGTCTGATTTTGATTCACCCTTGGGTAACATGGGAACTATTGATGGATTTCAAAGCATACCGGAGAACCTGGGTGATGTTTCGAAAATCACCGCCCCGCTAGACGGCTATAGGGAAGACTTGCAAAACATTACACAAGGCAACCTGGCTCAGGTGAAGCAACTCCCACAAGCCTTGGAAGAAAAAGCCGCTGATCTTTCTGGAGCCAGCGCCATTGTCAAACAAACGGAGACCCTTGAACCGCTTTTGGATGCCGCAAAAAATCCGGGCGCTTTACAGGAACAAGCCGTTGAGCAAATTCAGGAAGCTGCAGTCGATCATTTTGCCGGTAAAGAGACCCAGCTTCAGGAAGCGATGGAAAAGATTTCAAAACTGAAAAAGAAATACTCCAGCCTGAATAGCCTAAGTGAAATTCCGAAGAAACGTCCGAATGAAATGCGTGGTAAGCCATTTGTGGAACGCTTGCTTCCAGGTATTGGTATTCAACTGCTCAGGAAAAGCGATGATTTTTTGACGGATTTTAATCCTTATGCCGGTTACCGGTTTACTCCAGGATTCACGAGTGGCCTAGGGTGGAACCAACGCGTTCCCTACAATTTCAAAAAGGGCACATACATTCACCATGAGGCAGTCTTTGGCCCGCGGTTGTTTTCTGAATGTACGTTAGGTAAGGGCTTTACGCCGCGAATGGAAGTTGAAGTAATGAGCGCCTATGTCCCGGTAGTAGCGCCGGGTTCACTGGATGTGCAAACCCGGCAATGGGTGTTCGGCGCCTTTATCGGAGTGAAGAAAGACTACCGATTTATGAAGAACGTGAAGGGCACTGCCATGATGATGCTTAGCGTCTTCAATCACAACCACCGAAGTCCTTATGCCGATGTGTTGAATGTTCGGTTTGGGCTTGAGTTCCCGATGAAGAAAAAGCAGAAGAAAAGTTGATCTAACAGGTCCTCACCCGTATTGTACCAACCGCCGTTTGCCGCGTTATGACGGCCACCAGATTTAAAGTCATCATTAGATAAATGCCCCGCCCTTGCCGGAAATAAAAAAAGTAAATTCGGTTTAAACTATGCCCCTCAAACTCTCCTATACCAAACAAGACTTCCACTTCGCCTTTGATGCGCGTACCTCCCGCGGAGCGATGCCGCAAAAGACATCATGGTTCATCAGCGTGTCAGATGCAGAATTGCCAGGTCCGATCGGAATCGGCGAATGTGGACCCTTGCCCGGACTCAGCATTGATGACCGTCCGGATTTTGAGACACAGCTTGATCTATGTATAGAGTCGATAAATAAAACAGGCATTTCTTTAGATAATCTCGCAGCCAAGATACACGTACTTGTGCCTCCTATATTTCCCGCTATTCGTTTTGGACTGGAGACGGCGTTGATGGATTTTCAAAGCGGTGGTAAACGGGTGATTTATCACAACGATTTTACGAGGGGCGTGCCCATACCAATCAACGGTCTCATCTGGATGGGTGATCCGGAGTTCATGATCCAACAGGTAAAGGATAAATTGTCACAGCGCTTTACATGCCTGAAGTTAAAGGTCGGGGGGTTGGATTTCGAAACGGAGTTAGGCCTTATCGCCGATGTACGGAAGCTTGCTGGTGACGGTATCACGATCAGGCTGGATGCAAATGGAAGTTTTCCCGTGTCAGAGGCCATGGAAAGGCTCGAGGCTTTAAAAGAATTTGATATACATTCTATTGAACAGCCCCTTGCCCCTTCAAATGAGGCAACGCGAAGGCTCTGCAGGACTTCGCCCATTCCCATTGCGTTGGATGAGGAGCTTATCACACATACAACCTACGAGAATAAAAAGCAGCTGCTGTTGCGGCTGAAACCTCACTTTATTGTTCTGAAGCCAATGTTGCTCGGCGGACTTCAAGGTTGTAAGGAATGGATCGACATTGCGGATACTTTGGAGATCGGCTGGTGGGTGACTTCTGCCCTTGAATCAAATATAGGTTTGAATGCCATCTGTCAGTTTGTGGCGAATTACCGGTTAACGATGCCGCAAGGACTTGGTACGGGTGCCATCTATACGGATAATTTTCCGTCGCCGTTAAGTGTTGATGGCGGGGGTATTTTCTATGATAAGAACAAGTCCTGGAGTCCTGTTATCTTGTGAGTTAACCGCAAAAGGAGCAGCAATTTTGCAAGGGAATATTGAACAAACATCGGAGATGAAATGAGAGTTGATGCTATGAAAACCTTTACACTTGTCACTTACCGGACCGCGCGCATAGTCGCC
>JANNPM010000423.1:0-9210 GCA_031400145.1 Chryseolinea sp.
CGTAACTCCGGAAGTTAAGAAAGAGAACCCGCCGGTTGTAACAGATCCAAAAATGGACACACCTCCGGTTGTTCCGCAAATTCGAAAAGAAACGCCCGTAGTCGCTGAGGCGAAGAAGGAATCTCCGCCCATCCAAACACAACCTGCGAGATCTGAACCGAAAGAGCAGACGATCCGAATCTCCGAGGCCGTTAAGAACAGTGATGAGATACTGCAATCTGGCCTCGCGGAATTGATCGAAGGCACCGAAGGCAACCGGAAGTACCTCGCCCTGCATCGTACAGCGCCTGTTGGCACAATATTAAAGGTTAAGAATGAAATGAATAACCGGGAAGTTTTTGTGCGTGTTATGGGCAAGCTTCCTGAAACAGCGATGACCGACAAGCTCGTCATAAGAATATCAAAGTCGGCATACGATAGATTGGGTGCAATCGATCCTCGCTTCCGCGTCGAAGTTACCTATTACAAATAAAGTCTTGACGCGGGCCGCTGCTCACTGTTGAATGCGGACATACACATTCTTAATGTTTCCTTTGCCCGTTTCGCGCTTTTCGATTTCGAACTGTTTCAGGCTCTTGATAAGAAGCACCAACTTATTGAATCCGTAATTTCTGGGATCAAAATCCGGCTGCTTCTTTATCAGCAAATTACCCAGGTCGCCCAAAAAAGTCCAGCCGCTTTCATCCGCGAGATCCTCTATACTATCGGATATCATCTTCACAACTTCACGGGACAGCGTTCCAATGGTTTTACTTTCCTCAGCGGCTACTGGCCTGGGGGTAGTTTTTGGTTTGCTCCGTGCACCAGGGGTACGGACGCGCATACTTTCCTTGTCCTGGCTAAGGATTTCTATATAAACGAATTTGTCACACGCTGAAATAAAGGCCGTCGGCGTCTTCTTCTCGCCGAAGCCAAACACTTTCATGCCGGCCTCACGCAACCTTGTGGCTAGTCGTGTAAAGTCACTGTCGCTGGAAACGATACAAAAGCCATCGACGCGACCGGAGTATAAAATGTCCATGGCATCGATGATCATGGAAGAGTCGGTAGCATTCTTACCGGTAGTGTAGCTATATTGATGGACAGGCGTTATCGCATTTTCAAGTAGCACTGTCTTCCATCCTGACACTGTAGGTTTTGTCCAGTCAGCATAGATCCGTTTGAATGTGGGCGTGCCATATTTTGCGATCTCCTCAAGCATACCCTTAACGTTTGAGTACGGCACATTGTCTGCGTCGATCAATACAGCGAGTCTGAGATCTTTTACAATTTCCATAGGTGGCAATGGTCACACGTTGAAATCATGTAAACGGCGGTTGGGTGAAGATAGGAAGATTCGCAAGAAATGCAGAAGTAAAAAATGGAAGGAGATGTGGTGGTTTAAATCCTGACGATTGTACGGTACTCATTTGAAAGAGATGCAAGCCATGTATGACTTTACAAAAAATTGCTATGCTGCTGCGGGTACTTAACATCAAAAGACCCAGGAATGATCTAATTTATATGGTGTTTCAGGTGTATTACATAGTCCTGCGCCAGCCATTAATTGATTCGCCACTACCCAAGAATCCTGGGCATAGATAATGTGCGGTGGGCTGGATTCGTACTGAGAAGTAATAAAGCGTCGCAGATTATTCTGCGACGAATCAATTAAATGCCCGATAACTTCTTTCTTGCTCCACTTAACGGAATTTGGCTTGGCAGAAAGTTCTTTATCCGATATTGCGGAAAATAGAGAAGTGTATTGTCGGGTAATGTCGCTAAGCTCGGTGGCTATATTGTTGAGTGCCATAGGCTATATTTCAGGATTTAGATGACCGGCGCAACCGTTCATCTCTCCGCTGCTGGTTTAACAGTAATTCTGCTAGGAAGTTTGAGGGAATTCTTTTCTGTTGCAATAGATATCTCTGGATTGGCCACATGAAGTATATGGATTTTCTTTGGGCAATGGATGTGTTGTACCGGTACTATCCAAATTACCAATCAAATGACATGCTGATACTGGCCGATGATATTCTGCGCTGGCTAAACAATGAATTGCCCGAGGATAGCAGCGCACTTACGTATTTGAGAAGTTGTTTTAATTCACCCTACGAGGCAGTAACGTCCATTTGGAAAGAGCTGTCTTTGCTTTCCGGTCCATTTTTAAGATTGAATTAGCGTTCTTTCAGGAAGTCTTTTTCAGACCGTTTACCAGCATATCTGCCAATTGAAAACCCAGCGCTTCCGGATCAATGGCAGAGCCTGGATCATACCACATGGGCATCCAATTCAAAGAGGAAAAAAGAGTCATAACGGCAAGCTTTTTATCAATTGTGCTCTTGAATTCGCCAGTCCTTACACCTTCTTCAATAATTGTTTTAAAGCGGTTGATATAATTTATACGCAATAGCAAAAAGTCCCTTAAATAGGGTTCACTCAGGTGTCTGTGCTCATTCATGAACACCGCGGAGGCAGTGAGGTCTTTTGCCATTACCTGTATATGCCCGATAATGCCGTTTCTTAATTTCTCGCTGGCTATAACTTTCTGCTTCTCGACTTCCTCCAGCGATTTTCTAAATTCTGTAGCCATGTCGAAACAAAGGCTTCGTAGAATTTCCTCTTTGGACTTGATGTGAGAATACAAACTTGCGGCCTCTATACCCAACAAATGTGCCAGATCGCGCATAGACGCAGCGGCATATCCCTTTTCTTTGAACAGCTCGGCAGCCTTTCTGATGACCTGTTCTTTCCTGGATAAGTTTCCGATAGCTTCTGACATGCTGATTAAATAGTTAAAGTTAAAAAATTTAATCATTCCGTATGTCACAAAATTATTTGCGCAATTGTCACCTTCCGAAAAATTTTGATTTTGACTTACATAACGTACGAGTGTTAGGCAGAACGGATCTATTGGAAATTGGTTGTTCAAGTTCAGAAAACCACACCAAAGCTGAAGGCGTTTAAGTTCGGTCCTTTGCCGGAACTGAACAATTCATTCAGATCATAGTTGAAGAATAAATCCGTTGAGCGGTATCCAACCTGCAGTCGCACCCCGTAGCGGACGTTGATCAGGTAAAAGCTATCGCGTTCTTTTTCTTTTTCTTTGTCATCGTCCTTATAGACAAGCTTGGAGTAGCTGCCGATTCGATATCCGAGATAAGGCCCTATACCAAACCGGAACGCGTTACTGTGTCCGTGCCAGATCCGTGATCTTCTGCTATTGTCACCAAAGTCTATTACAGGTACCAAAGATGCCGTGACGTACGAAGCCGTAAGCTTGCTCTTCACAAAATTAAGATCGCGGGTATCTTCAACAAAGGTGACGCCGTCATCGTCCTTGCGGATCAGAATGTTGTCGTTTTCGAATTTAAAGTTATACCAATTCACGCCAACGCCCCATTCTAGAAACACCTTCTTGCCCATGCGAGTTCGCTGGATGGAGGCCAATCCCACATACCATGAGCCCCAGGGTCTTACAGAATAAAGTTTGTTTGTGCTATTCGGGAATTCACCATCACTTACGTAACTATTGGTGCCCAGCTCAAAATTAAATGATTGCCATGTGCGTCCCCTTCTTTTGTGGTGCTTTACGTTCCAATGGTCATAGTCATTGTCATTGTCATTATCGTCGTCATTGTCATCATCGCTGTAATCCCCTGCCTTACCATGATTATTCCAGTCTTCACGGTTAAATTCAGGTTCAGCATCGGCAATGGTATTGTCAGTGCCAGGCAATGACGTTGTATCGTTAGCCTCGAGCTTGGTAAGAATATCCTGGAATAGCGATTGAAAATCGTAGTGCTTAAGGGTTTCAAGATCGTCCCGGTCTCCTATAGTAAAAATCACTTTACTTGTTTTCGCAAGTTCTACAGTGACGGTGTCATTCTTTTGTCCGTAAGAAGTCAAGAAAACACATGTCATCAGTATCGTCGAGATTAATTTTCTGTTCATAATAAGTTTACTTGTTTTGTCCACGTTGTTTTTCATTCTTAAAATTCAGCGCCAGAATTTCATTTTTCATCTGTCTAAGATCGCCGAGCGGATCCTGATTATTTTTCAGGTCGCCTGCTTTCTGTAACAGCATCTTCAACGTAGATGGCTTTCTGGATTCAGATGTTGCCTCAGCCAATTCTTTTTTATTAAGATATTTTGATGTCTCTTCAGCAGAATATGATAGGGTGATGGATTTATTTGGCTTTTCATTTATTGCATGCTCACTGACATTCATTACAATCACAGCGTCTTGCGTGATGGTTTCACTTTCAGTGACAATCACCTCTTCATGCCTTTGAACCGGGAGATCCGCGACTGCCACACTGGGTGAATTATGAGGCAGCGTGCCGTGAAGTTTCTTTCGGATTTTCACAGCCGGGGCGGGAAGATGTTTAGGCGACTGCTCTCTGGTTGTAAGCGTATCCTTTTTGATACCAGTAGAATCTATCCGGGGCGTTGCTGCTGAATTATCATCAGAAAACTGATTCGCCATCATACCTGAGTCGTCGTTGGGTACAAGCTTCGATGGCCATAATAGATATGTCGAACCAGCAATGAGCAGGAAGGATGCAGCGATCTTCAGCCAGCCTGCATTATGTTTTTTTTTCCGTTGGACAGCGGAAATTTTTTCCCATGCCGAAGCAGGGGCAGGCGTTTGATGGCCTTGCAACTTATCTCGAAAAATTTTATCAGGTTGTTGATTCATCACCACTAATTTTATCGTTTTCTATCCAATCCTGTCCAAGCAATATTTTCTGCAAGTACGTCCGCGCACGGCTCAGCTGAGACTTTGACGTGTTCTCACTTATTCCCAATTGTGCGGCAATTTCTTTGTGAGAATAGCCATCGATGGCGTACATGTTGAAGACTATCCTGTATCCCGTAGGCAGCTCTTGAATCATTTTCAGGAGGTCTTCGGCTTCAAGGTGATCGCTCAGGGCATTATAGTCCGGTTCACGCTCGGCCTGTTTAAGTTCTGTTTCCACATACATGGAGCGGTTCCGGCGCAGAAATGTCAAAGCTTCGTTAACGATGATCCGTCTGATCCATCCTTCGAAGCTTCCTTCATTCTTAAATTGGTGGATCTTATCGAAGACCTTCATAAATGCCGTCACAAGGATGTCTTCGGCTTCCATCGGATGCCTTACATAGCGATAGCATAAACTATACATCTTGCTGGAATATGACTCATAGACGGTCTTCTGCGCGCTCGGGTCATGTCGCAGGCATCCTTTAATCAATTCTTCTTCGTTAGACCGGTAAATTTTAAAATGCATTTAGTGCCTCTCAAAAGTAAGATGCGCGTAAGATGGGAGGAGTTGCATGGGGAAAATTTTATTTAGCGTTTCCCGTCTCGGGGACTCTGCGAACTGCGCCAACTTGGTACCGGGAGCTAGAGGATCAGGCTCAGCAGATACGCCAGAACGAATAACAGAAAAACGATCATATCAGATGGATTAATCTCTGTTAGTAATGTTTGGATTTCCTCTATAATCCACGTCGCTTGCCAAACCTTCCTCAATTTCCAGATTTCCTGCTACATTCACCTTGGCGCTGGATGCTCCGTTGACTTCCACCATAGCGTCCTGAACGTGAAGGCTGTAGGCCTTTAGTTTTGAGGCAAACTGAATGTCAGCGTCCATATTATTGGCTCTTCCTGACAGTTCAGCCTCGGACTTACCGGTGAGATTTATAACGAGATCGTCGGCATTTAGTTCTCCGCGTAATTTAACAGGCCCGCGCAGGTCAATATCCATGTCTTGCATATCGAATTGTTCGAACTCAACGTTTCCGTAGCCTTCCGCCTCAATTTTTTCTAGTTGTGGCATCGTAATATTAATTCGGACCTCTTTGATGTCAAGAACATCTGATTCCCAGTTAAATTTCTTTTTGGATCCGGCTTCGTAATCTATGATCAGGGTCTTGCCTGCCCTGGATATATTGTACTTCCCCTTTTCCGTATCGGAACCTATCATTTCAATGCTATACGAATCTCCCCGTGCAATGCGCACATCGAAGACGCCCCGGATGTCCAGTTCGTTAAAGTCACTAAGGCCTTCATCGGAGATTCTGTTTTTTTCCTCTTCTGAGACCGGACAGGTAAGGCAGGTAAGTCCATCAGATGGATTTAACTCCCATGTGTTGTTGTCCATGTCTTCATATTCAACCCATTGCGAAATAAGACGGCTTGCTGACTCATCCATCTCAAAAGGATAGTAAAAAGGAATGAACAAGGTCATGTTCACCTTTTGCGCCCTGAACGTTGCATCTTCTTTAAACTGGATGTTAGAATCGAAAGTGAGTATTGAATCGTTCACTGTCACATGGTAGTCAACCATCCTGGCATTCTCGATTGCCTTCTGCCGGGTGGTACCTTGTGCCCGGAATGATTTCACGAGTTTCAGTTCCTTTCCCTCGTACCCTTTAAGTGTGAGTGAGGCGCCATCGTAATCATCCATCCCTACCTCGTTAACCCGAAGGACGGCCTTCTTTCCCGAAAGCTTATAAATCTCCTCCACTTTATATTCTCCATCTTCCTTGAAGGCATAAACGATTTTTGGGACCGTGACACTCAGCATCGCTACACTGACGAAGAAGATCACAAATATCGACCATCCCACCGTTGGTCCGAATACGAACCGTTTCGCTATTATGGAGGAGCCAAGTAAGGCTAGAAGTACACAGGGAATAAAGGCGGCGATAAATCCTGCGAACACCATCCATCCTGAAAAGCTGTTGCTGATAACGTCGAGCGGCATGCTCAGGTCACTATGGCTGCCTGCCGGCCAGTTAAATACTGAGGTGGAAAAGAGACCTATGAACACCCCGGTCGTAACGATCGCGGCAAGCATGAGACTAATGCCCAGCAGCACGACAATGATTCCAATAGCTAAGCGTACAATTTCAAGCAACGGACCCAGTATCCGCCCGAGTGTATTCAGCAGCAAGCCGATAAGGCGGAAGGGAAACAAGAGTATCCTGGTGGCAGCACTCTCTTCCCTATCCTGATCTACGTTTAGTTTTTTTTTAATGTTCGATTCAATGTTTGACAGGGTCACCGGTTCACCTTGCATTTCCATTCTGTCGGTGATAGTCTTTGCTTCCGGCAAGGCAATCCACAGAACAACATATACTACGAAACCCACGCCAAAAAATACACTGAATATTAAAAACAGCAGACGCACGGCAATGATGTCAATGCCAAAAAATGCAGCCACGCCACCTGCCACTCCTCCAATAACTTTCCGCTCTCCGTCGCGGAACATCTTCTTGGCAGTTTCCGGCTCTGCCAGATCAAAGGAACCCGGAACTATTATCCACATGATAAGGTAGATGACGAACGTCAGGCCGTACGCGAAGACAAGCAGCGCGAATATTAACCTTAACCAAACCGGATCGACTGCAAAATAATTGGCAATCCCTGAGCAGACTCCGCCAATTATCTTGCGCTTCTGATCACGAAGCAGCGGATGAGGAACGTTTACCCTTCCGCTCTGCTGCCGCGTGCTTTGTTCCTCGCCTGGCGGTTTGGATTTTGTACCCGGCCGCTCACCAGCGAATTCCTGATCTTCTGCTGCTTTGAAGTCGCTGACACTTCCCATCGTGGCAATGAGCGACTGAACATCTTCTGATGTGATGATCTGCTTGCCTTCATTCAACTTTGAAAGAAAAATCTCGGCGACACGGCTTTCAATGTCCGCCAGGATTTCACTGCTATCTTCAAACGAGGCAAAATAGGTATTTATTGAATCGAGATACTTCCTCAGATTTTCATAACCGTCCTCTTCAATATGAAAGATGATACCGCTGATATTTATGCTTATATTCTTTTTCATAACTCTGTAAAGGATATTTAACCGTTGGATTTTGTGGTAATCATTTGTGTGGAATGAACAAGGTCATCCCAGGTCTCGGTGAGAATACCGAGAAACTTACTTCCCTTGTCGGTGAGTTTGTAGTATTTGCGAGGCGGGCCGGATTTTGATTCCACCCATTTATATTCCAGAAACCCCGCATTCTTCAGCCTGGTCAACAGCGGGTACAGGGTACCTTCCACTACGATGATCCTCGCAGCAGTCAGCTCCTCCAACATGTCCGAGGCATAAACTTCTCCCCGGGAAATGATATGGAGTATGCAATATTCCAATATTCCTTTCCTCATCTGTACTTGCGTGTTTTCAAGATTCATACGCCATTTTCTACAATCTATGCCTTTATACGGAAAAGTACTATGCATGGCCAAGTACTGGATGAAAAATTTTAAACAATTTCGCAGGGTGTGAGGAATATTGCCGGATTAACGCTACCCGGGACTGTTTAGGCGGTATCCTACAGACGCCCGAATAGTCCGTTTTTGCTTACTTTTATAGCTGAGTTTGTATCCACAGTGCGTGTTGAAGCAATAGAATGAGATTTTTTTTCCGGAGGACTATTTTTATATTTTTTGCAGTCCCCGCTTTTGCCCAGAATGGACAGGAGTGGATTGTTTATTCGCAGCAGTACTTCAAGATACCCGTCGCGAAAGAAGGCATTTATCGCCTCTCGACAGCATTGTTGATGTCAGCAGGATTACCGGCCGGTGCTGATCCCAGAAACCTGCAGTTGTATCATCGCGGCGTGGAGCAGGCCATCCTGGTAAATGGCCAGGAAGACGCAACGCTTGACGCCGGCGATTACCTTGAATTTTACGGACAACGGAATGACGGCACGCTGGATGCCCAGCTATATAGGCCTCAGACGGCTCAACCTCACCAATTCTACAACCTTTTCAGCGACACCACCGCCTACTTCCTGACGATCGGCCTGGCGCCGGGCAAGAGAATGCAGGTATTTACCGGATCCTATCCAGCGGGCTCTCCTATCGAAACACACTTGCTTGATGAAAAGCTGATCGTCAATACTTCCCAGTATTCCGGAGGACTTGACATAAACGAAATTCAAAGTACCAGCTTCGAGATCGGGGAAGGCTGGACCGGCGATCAGATCACACAAGGGCAGGCGGCCACCTACACGCATACAGGAATATCGCTTTCAGAGGAGACAGGAGGCGCACCTGTCGTTGAGGTTTTACTGGTGGGCCGCGGACCAATGGCACATTATGTCGGGCTGCATGTTGGCGCCTCAGATCGTCAGGTAGCTACCGCCACATTCTCGGGGTTTGCCGAACTTGTCGGCCGACTCGGCCAGGGGCATGTAGTTGCCCAGGCTCTTGCTCATCTTCTTGCCCTGGCCGTC
>JANNPM010000448.1:0-8754 GCA_031400145.1 Chryseolinea sp.
CGTCAAAAGAGATCATTAGAAATTTGCTTACACCCTCGCGGTATCGGGATGAATAAGGCTGCAAAGCCGATACGACAATAATTTTATCACCGGGCGACCACGCAGGCAAACCACCATTAAACAACGCCTTATGCTCGCGCACAATTTGTCCCGAGGCTACATCCACAATCTTCAACAGGCTAGGACCCCAAGAGGTGGGATCATCTTCATAAAAAGCAATATGCTTCCCATCGCGTGACCAGGACGGCATTTTGACAATAGCTTTCCCATCATATAGGCGATGCTCTACTTTGCTTTTCATATCCCTTACATAAAGGTCCATATTGCCAGCCTTGTCTGATACATATGCCAGATGATTACCGTCAGAAGACCAGGCCGGATCAATATCAACCGATTCAGTATTCGTTAGAGCTGCCGGTTTTGGGTCACCCTTCGTGAGCATCCAAAGATCGCCAAGGGCAGCAAAGGCGATATTCCTGCCGTCAGGTGACACTACCGGACCACGGATTCCTTTTACAGGCTGTGGGTCAGCGCCATTGAAGTTATACTTCTTCCTTTGGTATCGTGGAGGCGAAAGGGCGAAAGTCGCTGTAAAGGGAATTGTTTTAATACCTTTCCTGCCAATCTTTTTTCTTTTTATTTTCCCGTCGGAAGTATAAAGATATTCACCGTCCGCTAGCCAGCTAACGCGAAAGGGGAAAACATCTTCGTCAGATGCTGACAAAACTTGTTTTACTAATCCGTCCACCTTCATCAATTCCAGCAAACTCTTTCCGGCTGAAAAATTATTGTAGACAACGATCTTACCATCGGGCGACCAGGTAGGCCCTGCGAGTTTTCCTTCCACACCTGCCATCAGACTCTCGTTACCAAGTGTATCCGTAGCATAGAGCCCTGGTGCTTGCGCACGCTCAGAAATAAACACAATAGTGGCTCCGTCAGGCGACCAGGCAGGATAATAATCGTTCGCTTTTTCACGGGTAAGTTGTTTCACTTCGCCGGACAACACGGAAACCTTCCAGATATCATAGTTGCCGCTTCGGTCGGAAGAAAAAACAAGACTCTTCCCGTCCGGGGACCAGTGAGGTTCCCGGTCATCGTAAACCCCAAACGTGCGTTGCAAAAGACCTGATCCATCTTTGCCAATCGTCCACAGATGGTAATTCCCGTCCCGATAGGACTGAAACGCAATCATGCTACCATCAGGTGACCACACTGGCTGTCGACAATCGCCTAACGCATCCGTTATTGGAATGGCTTTACCGCCATTGACAGGAATAATCCATAAGGTGCCTTGCAGGTCCATAACAATGGAACGCCTGTCCGGGGAGAGGTCAAGGGCCATATTGGTCCCTTCCGAAACGGTAACGTTTACCGTGTCAGCTTCACTGCCAAAGGCCACGGTTAGGCTAGCGATATATAAGACAATGGTTATTGACTTTATTAAATTACATTTCCTTCCGGTCTCAGAATAGTTAAAAATCATGGCTCCTAGTTAAGTAGAACATTTCGTTATAATGAATACTTCAGCGGTGTAGGATTTTTTTTAGTCGTTGTTAATGAGAGTCGGCACGAAAATATCCGGCACCGGATTGGGCGCGTTTGTATTGGAATTAATTTCTGCTTCGCTGTAGATAAACCGCTCAGGCAATACGCTGCCCGTATTAGGAGTAAGCTTTACGCCGACGGATTCTTCCCTTGTGCGCCTCAGATCATTAAAGCCCAGTTCCTGACCAAAAAACGCAAGATAACGTTCCAGTAAAATTTCCTGGAGCAGCGCTTCTTCCGGACTCAGCGATTCCGGATTTATCAAACCACCAGGAGCAAAATCATCGGCCGTATAAGCTTCGTATTTAAACGCATAAGCGCCGTCAACAAACGATGGACCGATGTACCCACCGCCATTCATATAGGCGCGATATTCATTTAGTTTTGCCAGACCTTCGTCAAAACTAACGGCACGGGCACCCGCTTCGGCCGCAGTAAGAAGATTCTCCTCATAGGTAACCAATGGATAAGATGCGGTCTGGGCAAAAATACCACCAGTGGTGGTGTTTGGAATAATTCCGTTCGGATCGTTGGTTAGGAAAAGAAAATTAAACCTGGCTGTTTCATCGGTCTTGTCATTTCCCCTGTATAAGCTTTCGGCCGGATTTAGAAGCCTTGTAATTAACGCGCCAGATGAATTCATATCACCGGCACGTGAACGTGCTATGAACGCGTACATGAGATTTTCATCTGAATTAAGCGTGCTGCCATGTGGTACCATCATGGAATTGGCCGGTACTCCCACGCCAGTCGCCGTCGCTTCATAGGCCAGGTCATATTGCCTGGTCTCAAGGTAGAAACGCGACTTTAACGTATAGGCCGCCGCTATCCATTTAGCGGCGTTGCCACCATAATGAATATCCGCCACACCAGGTGACGTACCGATGCCAGACGCTAATTCTTCAATAGCGACACTCAGCATTTCCTGCAGGTCTGCATACACATCCGCCTGGGAATCGAACACAGGATTCGGATAGGTCGTAATATCAGCTGTTTGGGAAAGCGGGATGTCGCCCCAGCCTGCCGTAGCTGATCCCAATGCATTGGCCTGCACAATCAAGGCAATGCCTTTCATCAATCTGTTGTTTAATGGTTCTGACTTTGCAATAACCAACTTGGCCTGACTTACCACACCATAAAATATATTCTCCCAGATCTGGTTGAAAGATGCTCCGGTGATGTTGTAGTTAAATATATCCTTGTACTGACGGTCAACACCAGTGAAATAACCAGACCACATACCGGCTACTCGAACGGTATGTCCTTCATGGATAGTAAGATTTGCAAGCTGAGCACTGGTTAAGATAAGTTCCGCAGAGGCATCCGTGGGATTGTTGGGGTCAACATTTAATCCATCAACCAACGATTCACAAGCGGGCAACACAACAATCAGAAGGATTGCCAATAGCCATATAAGTTTCTTCGTTATCATGATCAATAATTAATTTTAAGGGTGCATAAGTAAGAGCGTGTATTGGGTGAATTGAAGTAATCCATATTTCGACCAGTGAACGTACCCGTAAGGTTGGTGTCAGGGTCAATACCTTCAATGTCTGTCCACACGATAAGATTTCTGCCGGTGAAGGAAAGTTCAAGGGATTGAAGTTTGGTTTTCTTCCGGAACCACTCCGGGTCAAGGCGATACGATAGTGTTACTTGTCGAAGGCGCGTCCAACTGCCGTCTTCAATGAATTGCTCTTTCAAGGATCCGAAGCCGCTTCCAAGGGTAGTGTACCACGTCTCATCAAGCAAGACGGGCCCACCACCAAAATCGGTTATGTTTCCGCGTACCGTGGAGCCTGTCGATATGGTTGCACCCGCGTAGTTCTTAAGGTCTTGTGCAAGGGTCACTTCGTTTCCGGTTTCAGCATGGGTGCCAAAGTTGTACATAATACCCTTTGTGCCACTATAATAATCACCTCCCTGCGTCGTTTCAAAAAGTACATCAAGGGTGATCTTTTTGTAACTTAGGGTAGTGCCAAAGCCGCTCATGAAGTCGGGGTTGGGATCACCGATGGTTCCACTTACGGCATCTACAGTAGGGAAACCGTTAGCGTCCAATAGCATTCCTCCTTCCGCAGTAGCGGCATAGCGCCCCGACCAGAAAACTCCCACCGGCTGACCCACGACAGCACGGGAGTCCAAAAAGTCGGCAATACCTGTCAGGTAAAGGGACTGCGTTCCGGCTAAATCAAGAACCTCGTTCCGGTTGCTGCTAAAATTTCCGTAAACGGTCCAGGTTAAATTGGGTTTTGCAATAACATCATAACTCAGGTCAAGTTCCAAGCCTTTATTTTCAAGCGTAGCGGCATTGGTGTATTTTGAAGCAAAGCCGGTAGAGGGAGCGATAGTAACGGGAACCAGGAGGTCTTTCACCTTATTCTGATAATACGTAGTGGAGAACCTTAACCGGCTGGATAAAAACCGGAGATCGATACCAGCTTCATATTCTGTTTTTGTTTCCGGCTTTATTTCAGGATCGCCAAGTTCCTTGTTTTGACTATAGGCTCCATTGCCATAAGACCCGCCGACAACATTATCGCCCCACGGGGTGTTGGAAAATGTAGTTTCCGTAAAAACGGTATTGGAACGGTAGGGCAGGGGCTGTACACCAACGATCCCATAGGATGCCCGCAATTTACCAAATGTCAACGTACTAAAATCTTCAAAAATACCTAGCTTCGAAAATTGCCACGCAACGTCGACCGATGGATAATAGAACGTTTTCTCCGACAGCTCTCCGAACGATGAGGCAGACTCGGCCGCGGCGGACAGATTCAGAAACAGGGACTCATAGGCGGATAGACCAGCCGTGGCATACAATCGAGTTGTTCGTATTTCACGCTTATAATTGTACGGTACCCTGTTTGCGGAAACGGCGTTTGAGAAATTCGCAGGCGCCTCGTCCAGTATGAAATCATTTATCGTGGCACCAATCTTGTCATATTTGCGATTGTTAAGGTTGAAGCCTAGAATGAATGTCGCAGCAAAGTCAACACCAAACTTTGTCTGAGCACGGCCTATCAGATCGGCGTTTAGCTCGGTCTCTTTGGTCATTTGCTCTTGGTACTGGCCGCGACCAGCGCCAACGAGATCATGGATAGGATAGTAATTAATTTGTTGATCTGTGTAGGTGTCTAAGCCGGTACGTCCGGTAATGTCTAACCATCCCGTCGGTTGAACACCGATTTCTACGCGTCCCATAAAGCGATTTACCAACGTACTATTCTCCTCCTCATTCAGGGCCCATAAAGCATTGTTGTAAATTGGCGATTCCAGTGCGCCTAGATAGCTGCGGTAACTGCGTTGGCGATTCGTAATCGGCGAACTAGTGGCGCTTGCAAAGTAACTACCTTTATAGTCGGATTTATCAAAATCAGCGGGGTTACGCAGCAGGCCAACCATCGCGCCAGCGGTGTTGTTACCGCGCTGTATCCTGTCAGAATAACTATTGGTATAGGCAGTATTCACACCTAATCGCAGTACGTTGTTAAATGTTCGTTCGGTATTTAGCCTCACCGTCGTACGCGTGTATTCACTGTTACCGCGCAGGATTCCCTTTTGACGCAGATCACCAACACTGAAATAATAGACCGTCTTTGCATCACCCCCGCTAATGCTTATGGCATTGTCCAGGAATTGTCCGGTACGGAATACCTTATCATAGTTACTGTCAACATAGACGTCCTGTGAATTCTTGGTCAGGATAGGATAATACAGCGTACCATCCTGGGCCTGAAAATACCGGCCACTCGTATTAACGTCATCAGCCCCTCCCGCACGGTTGGAAATTTTGTCTCCCCAAGAGGTGCTGCCGCTGGGATTGTAATTTCCACCAGTACCTTGACCGTACTTGTCCTGGATGGGGTGGAACGCATTGATCTTGTCAACGGATAAAGTTGAACTGAAAGAAATATTGACCTTGTCGGCTTCAGCCCCTTTTTTTGTAGAGATGAGAATCACTCCGTTGGCAGCACGCGATCCCCATAGGGCAGCGGCGGAAGCTCCTTTTAATATTTGAACGGATGCAATGTCATTGGGGTTAATATCATTTAATCGTGATTGCGGCACAACACCACCGCTCGTGCCTTCTTCGTCGGTATAACTTGTGGCATTGCTTATCGGTATACCGTCCACAATGATCAGGGGTTGATTGTTCCCGGTTATGGTATTTTGGCCTCGGATCTGAATGAAGGCTGCCGCACCCGGATCGCCCGAAGACTTGGTGATCATAACACCGGATGCTTTCCCTCCGAGCGCATTGATAACACTGGTTTCACCGGAGCGCTCGATAGCCTCCCCATTTACTTTCGAACTTGTCGATCCCAGCTTGTCAGCAGATTCCTTAAAGCCGAGCGCTGTAACCACCACTTCGCTCAGGCTTGTTATATCCTGTTCCATGGTAATGGATATAAAATCAAGGCTTCCGACACGCTGTTCAACAGTTAGAAATCCGATAAAAGAAAATACAAGGATTGAGTTTTCATCGGTGACGTCAATACCAAACTTTCCGTCACTGTCAGAAATTGTTCCCGCTGAGGAGTTCTTCACTCGAATCGAAACACCCGGTAGCGGCTCACCGGTGTCTTTCTCTTTTACAATTCCCTGCACCTTTACAATCAGGTTAACTTGAACAGGACTGGCCTGTTCGCGTTGTACAATAATCACCTTATTGCCGTACTCTTTAAAATCAAGTTTGGTATTACGGAGAACTTTTTGAAGAATAAAAGCGGCATCCTTATTCTTTTCGTTAACCGTAACCCAGTAGGGTAAGACCCACGCTTCGTTGTAGATAAAGCCGAAACCACTTTTTTGTTCAATAACCGTCAGACTTTCTTTCAGGGTCTTGTTGTTCATCGAAATGTCAATTCTTACCTCTTTGAGGGATTGACCAATACTGGCACTTGCCCACAGAAGTTGGGCACAAATCGAGAATAAAAAGAATACGGCAATGGTATATCTCATATATCTCAGTATTATTTCTGGCAGAGATTTGCCATTACTTTTTTTCATACCTTTGATCGATGTTTTAGTTAATTCTATTAATTGAAGCATTGGAAAGGTCGGCCTCCGTGATTCGCAGTTACTGGGCTGACCTTACTCGTTTCAGACGCTCTGTTCTAAACGACCCGTCTATATGTAGTAAAGTCTTTCTTACATAGGCATTCTATTTTGGGTTATCATTTTTTGTTAAGGTTATGATCTTGTTGCGTATCGAATAGCTCAGATTGTTCGCCATGGTTAACGCGTCAAAGACCACGGTCAAACTATCGTTTGCTTCGAAGGCAGCAGAGAATCGATAGTCCTTGATAGTTGGATCGGCAAATACGATTTCGATATCAAATTTGTTGGCAAGAATGAAAGCGACATCAGCGAAACGTTCGTTATTGAAGAAGAGCTTGCCCTCCCTCCAGCCAAGTGTTTCCATAGGGTTTACCTTACTCCTCTTCTGGTCCCCTGATTTCTTGTAAATGGTCAGCTGATCATGCTCCTCCAGAATAGCATCATTTTGTTTTTCTTTTTCTAAGCTTAGATTGCTTACGGTGACTTTGCCGCTCGCCACGGTGACCTGAACGGTTTCGAAAGTGTCATAGGAACGAATGTTGAATTCAGTGCCTAGGACTTCCGTTCTTACGCCGCCAGCCCAAACAACAAAAGGTTTGACGGGGTCGTGAACAACTGTGAAGAATGCTTCCCCATCCAGAAGCCTCACCGCGCGTACCGTGTCATTAAATTCTTCCGGGTACTCGAAGATACTCCCAGCGTTCAACCGCAGCTTTGAACCGTCCATTAACATCACTTCTTTAATTTCAGATCGTCCGCTTCGCACCTGTTCATAGCCCACGGCAGAAACCCGGTGGATCAGGCTATCGTAATGCCGTATCGTAAGCAAACCACAAACAACAAACAGGGTCACCGTGGCAGCGATCTTCAGCGAATGCCATGATCCTATCAATATTATTCGACGGACTTTCGGTTTCCCCGATAGGTTGGCAATCGAATGATCCATTGACTGACTTAGGATTTCATCCAGTTTACCTTCTTTTAATAGATGAAGAAATACTTCCAACTCCTCGTTAGTGGCCTTACCGCTGATGTACCGTTGTACCAGTTGTTCTATAAAGGTATTGGTATGCTCCAAAGGTCTTGTTACGCTCTATAGAGGGAGAGTTTTTCTTAGAAGACAATTAACCTTACGTATAGGATACCCTGTCTCACATAATAATTTCTCTCAATTGAAATGCGAGCTCTTCAAACGATAACGGCAACGGATCGGACTAAAGGGGAAGCTCGATTAAGATGATCAACGTATTCGTTTAAAAGGAAGGCTATAGTGTCACGCCAATGATCATGGAGAAGAAAATTCCAAAATCTTTTGCAACGGCATACCGCAGCGCTTTCAGTGAGTTTACCATGTGTTTCTTAACCGTATTGCGCGATATGCCCATGACTTTGGCGGCTTCATCGTACGTTTTTCCCTGAACCCGGCAAAGTTCAAACATTTCGCGGGTCTTCGGCGGAAGGGTTCGTAAAATATTTATAATGTGGTTGTTATATTCTTCTGATTGCACTTGGTCGTCCACATCTTTTCTTCCCTCAGTGAAATTATATAGTATTTGTGATCTGAGATGATACTCCAAAGTAGCGCGCTTAAGAATGTTTAGCGTATGATTCTTGGCAATGGTAAATAGAAACGCTTTAAAAGAATTCACCTCACCAAGTGTGTGCCTTAACTCCCATATTTTAATAAACACCTCTTGACAAGTATCGCTTGAAATTTCATGGGACTTCAGAAATTTACAGATAAAGCGTAGTACAATCGGTTGATACTTCTTATAAAGTATTGCAAACGCTACATGGTCATCTCCAATGACCCTCTCGATTAATATTTTTTCATCTGAAATCAACTGCGTGAAATCCCATTTATATACTACGAATCAATGTTATACCCTGGTTAATTATAAGTAACTTTTTTTTTACCCCATTGTCAAATATATGTGACTATTTTGAAGTCTGAGTCCAGAAATTTTTTATCGAAATCGAATGCTGTTGGTACTGAAGGATAAAGATTGCACAAAAACTATTTGACTTTACAAACAAAGTAACGTAATATTGCGTTATAGCAATACAATGGGGATCACCAAATCGGAACTTTTCAAGAAGCGGCAGAATAAAATGGCAACATTGGCAAAAGCCTTTGACCAT